>NZ_JBPQTS010000001.1:0-133939 GCF_051386455.1 Streptomyces sp. URMC 124 | reverse complement strand
CGCCACCGCACCGCCCCGCCCCGGCCGGGCGGCGGCCGGACAGCCGGTGCCGGTCCTCTGGCTGGCGCTGCTCGCCGCCCCCATCGCCATGGGCGCCAACGCCCCCGTGCTGATCCTGCCCGGCATGGCCCGCTCCCTCGGCGTCCCCACTTCCACCGCCACCTGGCTGGTCACCGTCTTCGCCTGGGCGATGACCGTCGGCTCGCCGCTGGTCGCGGGGCTGATCCGGCAGCGCGGACTCCGTCCGGCCCTCCTCCTCAGCGCGGCGGCAGTCGCCGCCGGGACCGCCGTCGTCACCACCGCCCCCTGGCTGCCCCTCGCCCTCGCCGGGCGGGCCGTCCAAGCCGTCGGCGGCGCGGGCCTGGTCGCCGTCGCCATGAACCTCGCCGGATCCACCCGCCGCATGGGCGTCATCACCGCGGGCTTCGGGATACTCGGCGCCTCTGGCCCCCTGCTCGGCTCGCTCCTCGCGGACGCCGCCTCCTGGCGCCTCTCCCTCACCCTGTCCGCCCTCGCCCTCGTCGCGGCCCCCGTGGTCTGGCGTCACACCCGCCGCACCCCGCCCGCCGCCACCACCTTCGACGCCACCGGAGCCGGTCTCGTCGTCGCCCTGGCCTCCGCCCTCGTCCTCATCCCCACGGCCCCGCTGACCGCCGCCCTCGCCGCCCTGGCCGTCGCCGTCCCGCTCGTGCTCCACGCCAGGCGCCACCCGGACGGCTTCGTCCCCGCCGTCCTCCTGCGCTCGCCCGCCTTCATCGGATCCGCGCTCCTCGCCTGCGCGTTCTCCACTTCCTACTTCGCCCTCCTCTTCAGCCTGCCGCGCCTGATCGCCCGGCGCACCCCTTGGAGCGCCGACGCCATCGGCACCGGGCAGCTCGTCGCCCTCCTGGTCGGCTCCGCCCTCTCGTGGCTCCTGGCCGCGGCCGCCGGGCGCCTGGGACACCGCATCGTCCTCACCGTCCTGATCACTCTCGGCGCCCTCGCGCCGCTCACCGCGGCCGTGGCCTCCTGGGGTCCGCTGCTCCTGCTCACCGCCACGATGGCCGTCCTCGTCTCCACCGGCAGCAACGCCGTCCTGTCGCTCCGCGCCGCCAAGGACGCCCCCGATCACCAGCGCCCCACGGCGATCGGCCTGTTCGTCCTCTGCTACCAGCTGGGTGGTGCGCTCGGGCCCGCGCTCGCGGCGCTGCTGGTCCTGAAGTGAGACGAGGGGCGCGCACGGACGTGCGCCACACGGTCCGCGGTGTCGGAGGGCAGCTCGTCGAAATGGTCGCGGTAGTCGCCGGCGAAGCGACCCAGGTGGGAGACGCCCCACCGGTAGGCGATGGTGCCGACGTTGTCGGTCGTGGTGAGGATGTCCTGGCGGATCCGGTCCAGCCGCAGGTTGCGTACGTAGGACATAGGACATGGGCGACAGGCCGAGCCGGTCGCGGAAGGCGGAGCTGATGGTCCGCGGGGCGCAGCCGGCCGCCTCGGCGATGTCGCCCAGGGTGATGCGCTCGGCGAGGTCGGCCTCGACGAACGCGAGCGCCGCGTGCAAGGAGCGCGGGTGGCCCGGTTGAGGACCGTCGCGCAACTCGTCGGTGTGCGAGTGCGGCTGGGCCAGGAGCAGCGCGGTGACGATGCAGCGGATCTGGCTGCGCCGGAGTTCGGCGCGCTGGAACAGGGGGTCTGCCGAGTCCAGTTGCTCCAGGAGGGAGCGGACGAGGAGCCCTACGGCCCGGCCCTCGGGCTTGACCCTGTCCAGGGCGAAGTCGAAGCGCACGGTGGACCGCGGCGGACCGGCGACGAGCACCGAGGTCTCCACCAGCGTTCGGCACCGCTGGGTGCGTCGGCTTATGAACGCCTTGAGCCCCGTGCCGACCGACTCGTGCCGCCCCGGCTCCCGGGCCGGCACCAGGCCGTCCTCGATGGCCAGGGCCGCACCACTGGCCGTCTGCGGAGCGGGTGCGTGGGCGGCGTCGCCGATGACCACGCTGCTGCCGCGATTCCAGTCGCCTTGAAGGAAGTGCGTCTGCACCGGGCGGCGCACCACCGACTCGGATGCGGACACCAGCGGGGCGAGTTCCGCCTTCCCGGCAATGGATGCCGGTGCCCCACGACGGGCGCTGCACCAGCGCCCTCCACACCATCTGCCCGTGATAGCCGAGCGAGGCCCGAAGGCCCAGCAATTCCCGTGCCGAGGAACGTATTCCGTCCGCGCCGACGACGAGTGCGGCCTGTCGCTCGGTCCCGTCCGACAGCCGCACGCGGACCAGCTCGGCCTCCTGGTCCACCGCCGTGACGGTCAGCCCGTGGTGCACCGCCACGCCGCACCGCTCGGCTTCCGTGTGCAGGATGCGGTGCAGTACGGGACGTGTGATGCCGGCCATCGCCGGCCGCCGCGCGCCGATCAGGCGCCGCAACTCGATCCGGTCCGCGGGCTCGCCGTGCACATCCACATGCGTAATCACGCTGATGCCGTGGCCTCCGGCAAGACACGCCTCCGCAGGCCCCAGCTCGGCCAGCGCGCGCAGTGAGGGCCCGGTCAGGCACAGCCCCCAGGTGGTCGCCGCGGTCAGGCCGGCGACACCCGCGCCCACGATCAGGGCCGTCCGCACACCGCGAGCGCGGCAGTCGGCAGTTGTCGTCAGGCGGTGGTGGCCGAGCGCTCGCGCCACCAGGCCACTGTTGCCTTTATCTGCTCGTCGAGCGGTGTGGCTCGGACGGTGAATGCGGTTTCGTAGGCGCCGGAGTCGACCGTGAACGGGCGGTCGAACTGGTAGCGGACCTCTTTGAGTTCGCGGAGGAGAGGGGAGACGAGGGACGCGATGCTCAGGACAGCCGGGGAGAGTCTGCGGACCGCGACCGGGGCCGTTCCTGCCTCGGTGGCGAGGTGGGCGGTCATCTCGCGGGTGGACAGCGCGGGCCGGGTCGGGACGTGCCAGGCTCTTCCCCAGGCCTGCTCCTCGCCCGCGACCTCGATCAGGGCGCGGGCCACGTCGGGCAGGTAGGTCCAGCTGTGCGGGGCGTCCGGGTCGCCGAGGACGGAGACCGGCTTACCGCGCAGGAGGCGGGGGAGGACCCGGGCGGCCAGGTGGCCGCCGTCGGTCACGCCGGGACCGAAGAAGTCCGAGGCGCGCACCTCGACCGCCTTGATACGGCCCTGCTCGTGCAGCTTGCGGGCCTGCTCCCACACGGCGGCGCGGGTCTTGCCCTTGGGACCGGTCGCGGCGAGCGGGAGGTCCTCGGTCAGGGGGCCGTCCACGGGGCCGTAGCCGTAGAGGTTGCCGAGCATGACCAGGACCGCCCCGCTCGCCTCGGCCGCCGCGCACAGCGACGAGGCGAGCGGCGGCCAGTCGTTCGCCCAGCGGTGGTACGGCGGTGCGGCACAGCTGAAGATCGCGGTCGCGCCCCGCGCAGCCCCGGTCAGCCGCTCGGCGTCCGTCGCGTCGAGCGCGACGTGCTCGATGCCGGGCTCGGGGCTCCGCCCCGACCTGGTGACGACCCGTACCTCATGACCCTGCCCGGCCAGCAGCCGGGCAGTGGCCGCCCCCGCGGGGCCGTATCCCACCACTACATAAAGACTCACATGCGAACACTAGCGCGAGCGTGTGCGTCTACCGGTGGGTGAACTCCGGCGGGCGCTTCTCCACGAACGCCGCCATGCCCTCCTTCTGGTCCGCCGTCGCGAAGACCGCGTGGAACAGCCGCCGTTCGAACCGGACCCCTTCGGCGAGTGTGGTCTCGAAGGCGCGGTTGACGGCCTCCTTGGCCATCATCGCCACGGGAGCCGACATGCCCGCCACCGTCTCGGCGACCGCGAGCGCCTCGGAGAGGAGTTCCGCGGCGGGCACGATCCTCGATACGAGGCCGGCGCGCTCGGCCTCCTCCGCGTCCATGGTGCGTCCGGTCAGACACAGCTCCATCGCCTTGGCCTTGCCGACCGCGCGGGTCAGCCGCTGCGAGCCGCCGATGCCGGGGATGACGCCGAGCTTGATCTCCGGCTGGCCGAAGACCGCCGTGTCGGCGGCGAGCAGGACGTCGCACAGCATCGCCAGCTCGCAGCCGCCGCCGAGCGCGTAGCCGGAGACGGCCGCGACGGTGGGGGTGCGCAGCTGCGCCAGGCGGTCCCACGCGGTGAACCAGTCGCTGAGGTACATGTCCATGTAGCCCTGCGGGCGCATCTCCTTGATGTCGGCGCCCGCGGCGAAGGCCTTCTCGGAGCCGGTGAGGACGATGCAGCCCACGTCCGGGTCGCGGTCGAGTGCCTCGGTCGCGGCCACGACCTCCTCCATGACCCGGAGGTTGAGGGCATTGAGAGCCTTGGGGCGGTTGAGCGTCAGGAGGGCGGTGCGGCCCTTGCGCGCTACGAGGATGGTCTCGTAGGCCCCATAGGGCTCGTGGGTCTCGTCGGCGGGGTCAGTCGCGTTCTTCATGCCGGGGTTCCGTTCTGAGAGGTGTGGCCCTCGGAGGCTTCAGAGGCTTCAGAGGCTTCGGAAGGTGTGGAGCGCCGCCGGACGGCCCGCACGATGCCCGAGAAGTCCAGGTCCGCGCCCTCGCCCTCCGCGAACTCCGCGTACATCCGTGCGGCCCGTCGGCCCAGCTCCGCGTCGACGCCACCCGCTCGGGCCGCGTTCGCCGCCAGCCCGAGGTCCTTGGCCATCAGCGGCGCGGCGAACCCCGGTGCGTAGTCGCGAGCCGCGGGGCTGCCCGGGACCGGGCCCGGGACGGGGCAGTTCACCGTCAGTGCCCAGCACTGGCCGGACGCGGTGGAGGCCACGTCGAACAGGGCCTGGTGGCTCAGGCCCAGGCTCTCGCCCAGGACGAACGCCTCGCTCACCGCGATCATCGAGATGCCCAGGATCATGTTGTTGCAGACCTTGGCCGCCTGGCCCGCGCCCGCGGCCCCGCAGTGCACGGCCTTCTTCCCCATCGCCAGCAACAGCGGCTCCGCGCGGGCGAAGTCCGCCGCCTCCCCGCCGGCCATGAAGGTGAGAGTGCCGGCCTCGGCGCCGACGACGCCCCCGGAGACCGGGGCGTCCAGCGGCCGGTGACCGGCAGCGAGCACGGCCTCGTGCGCCGTCCGGGCGTCGGCCACGTCGATGGTGGAGCAGTCCACGAACAACGTGCCCGGCCGCGCCGCCGCGAGGAGTCCTTCGCCGCCGTAGAGGGCCAGGACATGGCGGCCGACCGGCAGCATGGTGATGACCACGTCCGCGCCGGCGGCCGTCTCGGCGGCCGATCCGACCGTCTCGACGCCCGCTTCCGCCGCCGCGGCGCGCATCCCCGGCACCACGTCGTAGCCGATGACGCGGTGTCCGGCCTTGACCAGGTTGGCGGCCATGGGGCCGCCCATGTGACCGAGTCCCACGAATCCCACCACGCTGCTCACCACGGCACCTCCTGCAGGGCGTCACCGGTGGCGAGGCGCAGCTCCCGCTCTCCCAGCGGCGCGAAGTACCGGGCCACGTCCGCTTCGCTCACCTCGGCGAGCGTGGCGGGGGACCACCTGGGGTCACGGTCCTTGTCGATCACCTGGGCGCGGATGCCCTCGACGAGGTCCGGCGAGGTCAGCGCCGCGCAGGAGATGCGGTACTCCTGCTCCAGGACCCGCTCCAGCGGCCCGAGTTCCCGCGCGCGGCGCAGGGCGGCGAGCGTCACCTTCACGGCGGTGGGCGACTTGGCGGCGAGCGCACCCGCGGCGTCCCGGGCCGCGGGCACACCGCAGCCCAGCAGCCGGTCCACGATCTCCTCGACCGTGTCCGCCGCGTAGCAGTGGTCGATCCACTCCCGCGCGTCGTCCAGCAGGCCGGGCGGCGCAGGGCGGACGTACGCGGCGAGGACGTCGTGCACCGGCTTCAGCGCCAGGTCCCCGACCAGCCCGGGCAGCTGCTCCGACGGGACGTAGTGGTCCGCGAGCCCGCACAGCAGGGCGTCCGCCGCGCCCACGACGGCACCGGTCAGGGCCAGATGGGTGCCCAGCTCACCGGGGGCCAGTCCGAGGAGGTACGTGCCCCCGACGTCGGGGACGAGGCCGATGCCCGTCTCGGGCATGGCCACCCGCGAGCGCTCGGTGACGATCCGTACGCTGCCGTGCGCGGAGACGCCGACGCCGCCACCCATGACGATGCCGTCCATGACGGCCACGTACGGCTTGGGATAGCGGGCGATCAGGGCGTTGAGCCGGTACTCGTCGCGAAAGAAGTCCGCCGACGCGGACCCTCCGGTGCGCGCGCACTCGTGGATGGAGCGGATGTCGCCGCCGGCGCACAGCCCGCGCTCGCCCGCGCCCGTGATGACCACGGTCCCGACGGCGGGGTCCTTCTCCCATTCGGCCAGGGCCTCACCGATGCGGAGCACCATGGCGTGGGTGAGGGCGTTGAGGGCCTCGGGGCGGTTGAGGGTGATGTAGGCCGCGCATCCTTCGGTGTGCAGCAGGACGTCGTCCGTCCGCAGCACGTCGTCGGTCCGCAGCAGGGTGCGGTCGGTGGAGTCGGTCGAGTCGGTGGAGTCGGCGGAGGTGGCGGAGCCGGTGCGGTCCGGCGTCATCGGACGGCGCCCGTCAGTCCGCGGGCCACGATGAGGCGCATGATCTCGTTCGTTCCTTCCAGGATCCGGTGCACCCTGAGATCGCGGACGATCTTCTCGATGCCGTATTCGCTGAGGTAGCCGTAGCCGCCGTGCAACTGGAGGGCCTTGTCGGCCACTGCGAAGCCGGTGTCGGTGGCGAACCGCTTGGCCATCGCGCACAGCTGCGCAGCCTGCGGGAGCCGTTGGTCCAGGGCCTCCGCCGCCTGGCGGACGAGCGCTCTGGCGGCCGCCAGCTCGGTCGCCATGTCGGCGAGCTCGAACTGCAGGGCCTGCGCGTGGAGCAGCGGCGCTCCGAACGCCTCGCGGTCCGCGAGGTAGGCCAGGCTGCGGTGGAGCGCGCTCTGCGCCCCGCCGAGGGAGCAGGCGGCGATGCCGAGGCGGCCGCCGTTGAGTCCGTGCATGGCGATGCGGAAGCCGTCGCCCTCGGCGCCGAGCCGGCGGCCGGCCGGGACGCGCACGCCGTCGAGGACGACCTGGCGGGTGGGCTGGGCGTTCCAGCCCATCTTCTTCTCGTCGGGGCCGAAGGACAGCCCGGGGTCGTCGCGTTCGACGACGAAGGCCGTGACGCCCCGGGGGCCCGGCTCGCCGGTGCGGGCCATCACGATGTAGACGTGCGAGGTGCCCGCGCCGGAGATGAACTGCTTGACGCCCGTGAGGACGTAGTGGTCGCCGTCGCGCTCGGCGCGCGTGCGCAGCGCGGCCGCGTCGGACCCGGCGCCCGGTTCGGTCAGGCAGTAGCTGCCCAGGAAGTCCATGGAGCACAGGGCCGGGAGCAGGCGGGCACGCTGGGCCTCGTCGCCGTAGCGGTCGATCATCCAGGCGACCATGTTGTGGATGGAGAGGTAGCCGGCGATGGACGGGCAGCCGGTGGCCAGCGTCTCGAAGATCACGACGCCGTCGGAGCGGGTCAGGCCGGAGCCTCCGGAGGACTCGCGGACGTAGACGCCGCCGAGCCCGAGGTCCGCGCCCTTGCGCAGGACGTCGACCGGGAAGTGCTTGCCCTGGTCCCAGGCGACGGCGTGCGGGGCGAGGTGTTCCTCGGCGAAGTCCAGCGTCGTCTCGGCGATCGCCAGCTGCTCCTCGGAGAGCATGGTGCCGGTCATGTTCCTGGTCGTGGTCGTTGTCACCGTCGTCACCGCCGTCATCACCGCATCGTGGGAAGGGTGAAGCTCGCGCCCTCCTTGACCCCGGAGGGCCAGCGCGAGGTGACGGTTTTCGTACGGGTGTAGAAGCGGATCGCGTCCGGGCCGTGCTGGTTGAGGTCGCCGAAGCCGGAGCGCTTCCAGCCGCCGAAGGTGTGGTACGCCACCGGTACGGGGATGGGCACGTTGACGCCGACCATGCCGGTGTTCACCCGGCGGGTGAAGTCCCGCGCGGTGTCCCCGTCCCGGGTGAAGATCGCCACGCCGTTTCCGTAGGGGTGCTCGCTGGGCAGCCGCAGGGCCTCCTCGTAGTTCGCGGCGCGGACGATGCAGAGCACCGGGCCGAAGATCTCCTCCCGGTAGACGCGCATGCTCGTCGAGACGCGGTCGAAGAGGGTCGCTCCGGCGAAGAAGCCGTTCTCGTGGCCGGGCAGGACGAAACCGCGGCCGTCCACGACCAGTTCGGCGCCCTCCGTGGTGCCGATGTCCACGTAGCGGCGCATGCGGTCGAGGGCCTCCCGGCTCACCAGCGGGCCGAAGTCGGCGTCCGGGTCGTCGGAGCGGCCGATGCGCAGCGCGCCGATGCGCTCCTTGAGCTTGGCGACCAGGGCGTCCGCGGTCTCCTCGCCGACGGGGACGGCGACGGAGATCGCCATGCAGCGCTCGCCCGCCGACCCGTACCCCGCGCCGATCAGGGCGTCGGCCACCTGGTCGAGGTCGGCGTCCGGCATCACGATCATGTGGTTCTTGGCGCCGCCGAAGCACTGGGCGCGCTTGCCGCGGGCCGCGGCGGTGGCGTAGATGTGCGCGGCGATCGGCGTGGAGCCGACGAAGCCGACAGCCTGCACCCTGGGGTCCTCCAGCAGGGTTTCGACGGCCTCCTTGCCGCCGTTGACCACGTTGAAGACGCCCGGCGGCAGCCCCGCCTCCAGGAAGAGCTCCGCGAGCCGCAGAGGTACGGACGGGTCGCGCTCGGAGGGCTTGAGGACGAACGCGTTCCCGCACGCGAGGGCGGGTGCGGCCTTCCACAGCGGGATCATCGCGGGGAAGTTGAAGGGGGTGATGCCGGCGGTGACGCCGAGGGGGCTGCGCAGCGAGTGGACGTCGATGCCCGTACCGGCGTTGTCCGTGAACTCGCCCTTGAGCAGGTGCGGGATGCCGGCGGCGAACTCGACGACCTCCAGGCCGCGCTGGAGGTCGCCGTGGGCGTCGGCGATCGTCTTGCCGTGCTCGGCCGACAGCAGGCGGGCCAGCGCCTCCCGTTCGCCGTCGACCAGCTGCAGGAACCGCAGCAGGACGCGGGCGCGGCGCTGCGGGTTCCACTCGCCCCACTCCGGCTGGGCGGCCGCCGCACCGGCGATCGCGGCGGTGGTCTCCTCGTGCCCGGCCAGGGGCACCCGGGCCTGTACGGCACCGGTGTTGGGGTCGTACACGTCGGTGAAGAGCCCCGACGTTCCGGGCGTGTGCTTACCGCCGATGAAATGTGTCAGTTCACGGACCATGGAAGCCTGCTCTCGTCAGGTCAGGTGAGATCCGGGGATGGGCATGGGGGCTCCTGGGGCCACGCGGCTCCGGGAGGAGCTACGCGTGCGCGCTCGGGTGCGCGCGCTCCGCCGGATCACCAGGGTCGTGGTCGTGAACACGGACCGGTGCCATGCGTGTCTGCTCCATCCTCGTGGACAACACGGAACACCCCGCGGCCGGTATCCTGACTCCCGGATCACCGCGCGCCGCCAGCCTTCCCGACGCATGGAACATCGCGTCAGTGGCGTGCTGTCGACGGCACACTCCCCGGTCACAGTGGCGGGACCGTGCCGGAATCGCACCGGCTTCCCTGCACCGCGGGCCTTGGTCACGAACATATAGTTGGACGTCCTAGTAAGTCCACCCCGGTTTTTGCGGCGCCTTCTCACCGGCCCCCTTCTCACCGGGCCCCGTCCTCTGCCACCGGATACGGCACGAACGTGCTGCTGTTCTCGTCGATCGCGAGGGTGCGGCCGAGCGGCGGCACGGCCCGCTGCGGGCAGTCGAGGCGTTCGCAGATGCGGCAGCCCATGCCGATGGGCGTGGCCGCGGAGGCGTTGCCGAGGTCGAGCCCGTCGGAGTAGACGAGCCGGGCGGCGTGCCGGATCTCGCAGCCGAGCCCGATGGCGAACGTCTTGCCGGGCTCGCCCCACCCCCCGCGCTGACGGGTGACGGTGCGGGCGGTCCACAGGTAGCGCTGCCCGTCGGGCATGGCGGCGATCTGGACGTGGATGCGCCCGGGGGCGGCGAAGGCCTCGTAGACGTTCCACAGCGGGCACGTGCCACCCGCCCGCGAGAAGTGGAAGCCGGTCGCCGACTGGCGCTTGGACATGTTGCCCGCGCGGTCCACGCGGACGAACGAGAAGGGCACGCCCCGCAGCCGCGGCCGCTGGAGCGTGCTGAGCCGGTGGCAGACCGTCTCGTAGCCGACGCCGAAGTGGTCGGTGAGCCGCTCGATGTCGTAACGCAGCTCCTCCGCCGTCGCGTGGAAGGCGGCGTACGGCAGGACCAGCGCTGCGGCCACGTAGTTGGCGATGCCGATGCGCGCGAGCGACCACGCGGCCGAGCCCTCTTCGTAGTCCTCGGAGGCGAGCGCGGACAGCTCCCCGGCGAATTCGAGCAGCGCCAGTTGCGTGGCCATGCGGAAGGCCCGCTGACCGGGGCGGAGCCGGCCGGAGAGGTGCAGGGTCCGGCGCGCGGGATCGTAGTGGTGGAGGCGGCCGGAGTCCGTGGCCAGCCGGACGGCGTGGTGCTGCGCGAGGCGCCCGGCCAGGGCCGGGAGCACTCCGCCGGGGCGGACGCCCATGCCGGCGGCCAGTTCCTCCGCCGCGGTGTCGAGGTCGTGGAGGTAGTTCTGGCGGCGGTAGAAGAACTCCCGGACCTCCTCGTGGGGAGAGCGGGGCGCGGCCGGGCCCGCGCCGCCGCTGCCGCCCCGGCCGTCGGCGGCCTCCGCCAGGCGCTCGGTCAGGGCCTGGTTGCGGCGGCCGAGGTCGAGCAGGACGGCTGCGACCGCGGGCAGGCGCGAGGCGAGCTCGGACAGCTCCGACGGCGAGACGCGGGCGGCGGAGAGGTCGTCGGCGAGCGCTTCCCGCAGGTCGGCGAGGACCCGCGTGGTGCCGGCGTCGGAGAAGAAGGCGGGGTCGACGCCGAACGCCTCGGTCAGCCGCAGCAGGACGGGGACGGTCAGCGGACGGGAGTCGTGCTCCATCTGGTTCAGGTAGCTCGGGGATATCCCCAGCACGCGGGCGAACTCGGCCTGGCTCAGCCGCCGCTCCTCGCGCAGCCTCCGCAGCCGGGCACCCGCATAGGTCTTGCTCACCGTCGACTCCTGTCCGCGTTCGGATGGGGAATTGAACCTTCGCAGACTTGGCGAAACGTGCGGGGAAGATTCGCAACACTTGACAGAGGGCCAGGCTTGATGGCACGCAGTGCCACTGCCAGAGTCGTAGTGCGGCCCGGCGGAACCAGCCGGAATCAGGCCGGGGTCACGCAGAACCCGGGACCGACAGAGCCTTTGCGTACCCGGTCGCGGCACGGCGGGCCACGACAACACAGGGAGAGCGGCTTCCCTTCGCAGGATTCACAGAACCCAGCACCGACGGGAGACGACCATGACCCAGGCACGGACGACGGCGGCGGAAGCACTGGCGGAGCGGTGGGCGACCGACCCCCGCTGGAAGGGCATCGAACGCACCTACACCGCGGAGGACGTCCTCCGGCTGTCCGGCAGCGTCCGCGAAGAGCACACCCTGGCCCGCCGCGGCGCCGAGCGCCTGTGGCGGCAGCTGCACGAACGCGACTACATCCACGCGCTCGGCGCCCTCACCGGCGGCCAGGCCGTGCAGATGGTGCGGGCAGGGCTGCAGGCGATCTACCTCTCCGGCTGGCAGGTCGCCGCCGACGCCAACCTGGCCGGGCACACCTACCCCGACCAGAGCCTCTACCCCGCCAACTCCGTGCCGCAGGTCGTGCGGCGCATCAACAACGCCCTGCTGCGCGCCGGCCAGATAGCGACCGCCGAAGGCACCGACACGGCCGTCGACTGGCTCGCACCGATCGTCGCCGACGCCGAGGCCGGCTTCGGCGGCCCCCTCAACGCCTTCGAGCTCACCAAGGCGATGATCGCGGCCGGTGCCGCCGGCATCCACTACGAGGACCAGCTCGCCTCCGAGAAGAAGTGCGGCCACCTCGGCGGCAAGGTCCTCGTCCCCACCGCCCAGCACATCCGCACCCTCAACGCCGCCCGTCTCGCCGCCGACATCGCCGACGTGCCCACCCTGATCGTGGCCCGCACCGACGCCCTCGCCGCCACCCTCCTCACCAGCGACGTCGACGAGACCGACGCGCGGTTCTGCACCGGCGAGCGCACGGCCGAGGGCTTCTACCGGGTCGAGAACGGCATGGCGCCGGTCATCGCCCGCGGCCTGGCCTACGCCCCCCACGCCGACCTCATCTGGGTCGAGACCGGCACCCCGGACCTGGCCCAGGCCCGCGAGTTCGCCGAGGCCCTCCACGCCCGCCACCCCGGCAAGATGCTGGCCTACAACTGCTCGCCCTCGTTCAACTGGAAGGCTGCGCTGGACGACGACCGGATCGCCAAGTTCCAGCGCGAACTCGGTGCCATGGGCTACCGCTTCCAGTTCATCACCCTGGCCGGCTTCCACTCCCTCAACCACGGCATGTTCGACCTCGCCCGCGGCTACGCCGAGCACGGCATGACCGCCTACGTCGACCTGCAGGAGCGGGAGTTCGCGGCCCAGGCCGACGGCTTCACCGCCGTCAAGCACCAGCGCGAGGTCGGCACCGGCTATTTCGACCTGGTCTCGACCGCCGTCAACCCCGCCTCCTCCACCACCGCGCTCGCCGGCTCCACCGAGGCGGAGCAGTTCCACTAGGGGCGGCCGGGCCCCGCGTCGTACGGGCCCTCCGGCAGGACGAGCCTCCCGTCCGGACCCCACCACCGCTCCGATGGAGACCCCGCATGCCCATCACCGAACTGTCCGCACGCGTCGAGGTCCTCGGCCCGCCGGGCGACCGCCACGACGAGATCCTCACCCCCGAGGCACTGGACTTCACCGGCCGCCTCGTCACGGCCTTCGCCGGCCGGCGCGCCGAACTGCTCAGGGAGCGCCGCCGCCGCGCCCTGCTCCTCGCCTCCGGTGCCGCCCTCGACTTCCCCCTCGTCACCTCCGCCGTGCGCACCGACCCCGTCTGGCGCGTCGCACCGCCCGCGCCGGGCCTGACCGACCGCCGGGTGGAGATCACCGGACCGCCCGAACGGCGCATGACCGTCAACGCCCTCAACTCCGGCGCGCAGGTGTGGATGGCCGACTTCGAGGACGCCACCTCGCCCACCTGGGAGAACATCGTCGCCGGGCAGCTGAACCTGCTCGACGCCATCGAGCGGCGCATCGACTTCACCACGCCCGGAGGCAAGCGGTACGAGCTCGGCGAGCGGCTCGCGACCCTCATGGTCCGCCCCCGCGGCTGGCACCTCACGGAGGCGCACCTCACCGTCGGCGGCAAGCCCGCCCCCGCCGCGCTCGTGGACTTCGGCCTGTACTTCTTCCACTGCGCGCAGCGGCAGATCGACGCCGGGCACGGGCCGTACTTCTACCTGCCCAAGCTCGAGAACCGCTACGAAGCCCGCCTGTGGAACGACGTGTTCGTCCTCGCCCAGGAACTGCGGGGCATCCCGCGCGGCACGGTCCGCGCGACCGTCCTGATCGAGACGGTGACCGCCGCCTTCGAAATGGAGGAGATCCTCCACGAACTGCGCGAGCACAGCGCCGGGCTCAACGCGGGCCGCTGGGACTACCTCTTCAGCGTCATCAAGAACTTCGCCCACCGCCCCGACTTCGTCCTCCCCGACCGGGCCGAGGTCACCATGACGGCCCCCTTCCTGCGCGCCTGCACCGAGCTGCTCGTGCGCACCTGCCACCGGCGGGGCGCCCACGCGATCGGCGGGATGGCCGCGCACGTACCGAGCCGGGACAAGGAGGCCGACGCGGCCGCGCTCGCCAAGGTGCGGCTCGACAAGGAGCGCGAGGCCGAGGACGGCTTCGACGGCTCCTGGGTCGCCCACCCCGGTCTCGTCCCCGTCTGCCGCGACGTCTTCGACGCCGTCCTCGACGGCCGGCCGCACCAGATCGACCGCACCCGCGACGACGTCGACGTGCGCGCCGCCGACCTGCTCGCCGTCCGCCGCGTCAGCGGCCCGCCGACGCACGAGGGCATCCGCGCGAACATCGCTGTTGCCTTGCGCTACTTCGATGCCTGGCTGCGCGGCAGCGGAGCCGTCGCCCTCCACGGCCTGATGGAGGACGCCGCCACCGCCGAGATCGCCAGATGCCAGATCTGGCAGTGGATACGCCACGGCGCCGTCGACCGCGGCACCGTGTGCGCACTCCTCGACACGGAAACGGCAGCGCTGTCCGCGGAACTGCCGCACGCCCGCGCCGAGCAGGCCCGCGCCGTCTTCGAACGCACCGCCCTGGCGAGGGAACTGCCCGCGTTCTTCACCGCAGACGCCTACGACCGCCACCTCACGCGGCCGCGCCCCGCCCGCCGGCCGGAGGTGCGCTCGTGAACGCCGGCATCCGACGGGTCGGCGTGGTCGGCGGCGGCCGGATGGGCGCCGGCATCGCCGAGGTCTGCGCCCGCACCGGACTCGACACCATCGTCTGCGAGGCGGACGCGACAGCCGCCCTCGCCGCCCGCGACCGGGTCGCGGCGTCTCTCGGCCGCGCCGTCGAGAAGGGCAAGCTGGACCGGGCCTCCGCCGAGGACGCCCTGGGCCGCCTCGTCTTCACCGGCAGTCTCGACGCACTGGCCGACCGCCACCTCGTCATCGAGGCCGTCGTCGAGAACCCGGACGTGAAGACCGAGGTCTTCGCCGCCCTGGACAAGATCGTTGAGGATCCCGGGGCGATCCTCGCGACCAACACCTCCTCCCTCCCCGTCATGCGCCTCGGCATGGCGACCCGCCGCGCCCACCGCGTCGTGGGCCTGCACTTCTTCAACCCCGTGCCTGTCCTTCCCCTGGTCGAGGTGATCTCCTCCCTGCACACCGCGCCGGAGACCGTCGCCGCGGTCGAAGGCTTCGCCGCCACCCTGGGCAAGACGGTCGTCCGCTCGCAGGACCGGGCCGGCTTCGTCGTCAACGCGCTGCTCGTCCCGTACCTCCTGTCGGCCGTGCGCATGGCCGAGTCGGGGTTCGCCACCGCCGCCGACGTGGACGCCGGCATGGAACTGGGCTGCGCCCACCCGATGGGCCCGCTCAAGCTCGCGGACCTCATCGGCCTGGACACCGTCGCCGCCATCGCCGAGTCCCTCTACGACGAGTTCAAGGAGCCCCTGTACGCGCCGCCGCCGCTGCTGCAGCGGATGGTGCAGGCGGGCCTCCTCGGACGCAAGACCGGACGGGGGTTCCACACCTACGGCGAGGGCTGAGCCGCTGCGGCCACGACCTCCGCGCCCCCGTACGCCCCGCCCGTTGTCAGTGGTCCCGTGCATGATCACCTCATGGCACGGAACACCACCGACGCGCTGCACACCCTCGCCCGCGAACACCTGCCCGCCGACATCGCCGAGCGGTGGATCGGACTCCTGCGGCCCGGCCTGGGCCTGCACGGGATCACGGACGCGACCGAGGGCACGGAGGCGGCCGAGGGCGCGGAGGCGGTCGTCGTCGGCCGGCTCGGCGGGCTGCCGGAGCTCCCCGAGAACGAGGAGTGGCCCGTGTGGGAGGGGCGCGGCCCGCTCACCTTCATCGCCTCCCTCGACTGCGCCGCACTGCCCTCCGCGGCCCTCGACATCGCCCTGCCGGAAGACGGCACCCTGTACTTCTTCTACTTCGACGGGCAGCTGGACGACGGCCGCGCGCAGGTCTCGCCCTACGAACCCGGCAGCCAGGCGGGCGCGCGCGTGCTGTACGTACCGGCGGGCGTCCGCCTCGTCGAGCGGCCGGCACCGGAGGGGATCCGGCCCTACACCGAAGTACGGCTGACGGCACGCGCGGAGACGACGGCCCCCTACTCCTGGCACCCCGTGGTCTACCGGGAGTTCGCCCCGATGCCCGACGACCACCCGCTGTGGGACGAGGACTTCCAGGAAGCCCTGTGGGACGTCCCGGGCGCGGGACACCTCGTCGGAGGCCACGCCGAGCCGGTGCAGGACGACGTGGAGTCCGAGGCCGCCTCCGTCGCCCTCGGCAACCCGCCGAACGACGACCCCCGCATCGGCGAGGAAGCACTGCGCTGGACGCTGCTCGCCCAGATCGACTCCGACGACGACGCCGGAATGATGTGGGGCGACTGCGGCGCCCTGTACTGGCTCATACGCCGGGAAGACCTCGCGGCTTGCCGCTTCGACCGTGCCGTGTTCACCTGGCAGTGCAGCTGACGGGAGCGTCGGCCGCGCCGCCGTCGCCTTCAAGACTCTTACGAGTTACTGAGGGTATTGACGTTCACCGTTCATAAATTTATGGTCGCGGGACTCTCGCAGGAGCAAGACGACGGAGACCAATGACGTACTCTCCCGGCGCGCGGCCGCGCCCCGTCCGCCTGTCCGCATGGCTGCTCGCCGGCGTGCTCGCCGCCACGGCAGCGCCCGCGGCCGCCGCAGCAGCGCCACCACCCCCCACTGCCGGACATCCCCCCGCCTCCGTCCTCCCGTCCTCCGGCACCTGCCGGACGGACGGGGGCTGGACCCTCGACTCCACGCGCATCAACAGCGAGGACACCCATCACGCCTACGTCGGCAACGGCTACCTCGGCCAGCGCGTGGCACCCAACGGGTCGGGCTATACCGACAGCAGCGCCAAGACCGGCTGGCCGCTGTTCACCCCGAGCTACGACGGCTCGTTCGTCTCCGGGCTCTACGCGCACAACCCGCAGACCGCCGGCGACCGGGAGGCCGTCGCGGCCCTGCCCACCTGGACCACGCTCAACGTCACCACCGGCGGCAAATACGGAGAGACCTTCAACTCTTCTACGAATCCAGGTCGTATCTCCGACTACCACCAGACCCTCTTCCTCCACTGCGGCATCGTCCGGACCTCCCTGACCTGGACCGCCGCCGACGGACGGAAGACCGACCTGGTCTACGAGGTGCTGGCCGACCGCAACGACCCGCACGCCGGCGCCGTACGGCTGAGCATGACGCCGCACTGGAGCGGCGTGGCCACCGTGACCGACCTGCTCGACGGGCGCGGCGCCCGGCGCGTCCGGCAGACCGGCGGCGGCGACCGCACCACGGGAAGCGGCCAGGACGGCCGGACCATGGACGTGGCCTTCCGCACCGACGGAACGGACACCGACGGCGCGGTCGCCTCCACCCTGCGCGCCGGGCACGGCGTGCGCGCGGCCCGGGCCCGGCAGGCGGACGCCCCCGCGGACCTGAGCGCACAGCAGTCCCTCAGCTTCCCCGTCCGCACGGGCCAGGCGTACGAACTCACCAAGTACATCGGCGTGGACACCGCCCTGACCTCGCACTCGCCCCGCCGGGACGCCACGAACGCCTCCCAGCGCGCCGCCCGGCGCGGATGGGACGGCCTGCTGCGCGCCCACAGCGCCGCCTGGGCCCGGCTGTGGCGCTCCGACATCGAGGTGCCGGGGCAGCGCGACCTGCAGGCCTGGGTGCGCTCCTCGCGGTACGGGCTGCTCTCCAGCACCCGGGAGGGCGCCGCCAACAGCATCGCCCCGGCCGGGCTCACCAGCGACAACTACGCGGGCCTGGTGTTCTGGGACGCCGAGACCTGGATGTACCCCGCCCTGCTGGCCACGTCGCCCGAACTCGCCAGGACCGCCGTCGAATACCGGTACCGGACCCTCGGCGGAGCCCGCGAGAACGCCCGCAAGCTCGGCTACCAAGGGCTCTTCTACCCCTGGAACAGCGGCAGCAACGGCGACCTCGCCCGGGAGTGCCACAGCGTCGACCCGCCCCACTGCCGCACCCAGATCCACCTCCAGTCCGACATCTCCCTCGCCACCTGGCAGTACTACCTCGCCACCGGCGACACCGCCTGGCTGCGCGAGCGCGGCTGGCCGGTGATGAAGGGCATCGCCGAGTTCTGGGCCGGCCGGGTCCACCGCAACGCGGACGGCAGTTACTCCATCAAGGACACCGCCGGGCCCGACGAGTACAGCAACGGCGTCGACGACGCGGTCTTCACCAACGCCGGAGCCGTCACCGCGCTGCGCAACGCCGCCCGCGCCGCGCAACTGCTCGGCGAGCGCGTGCCGGGGGAGTGGACGGCGATCGCCGACCGGATCCGGATCCCCTACGACGCGCAGCGCAAGGTCTTCCGGCAGTACGACGGCTACCAGGGCAGCAAGATCAAGCAGGCCGACACGGTGCTGCTGACGTACCCCCTGGAGTGGCCCATGCCCAAGGGCGCCGCGGCCGCCACCCTCGACTACTACGCCCAGCGCACCGACCCCGACGGCCCCGCCATGACGGACTCGGTCCACGCCATCGCCGCCGCCGGCACGGGCGAGCCGGGCTGCTCGACGTACACCTACCTGCAGCGGTCCATCAGGCCGTTCGTGCGCGGCCCCTTCGCCCAGTTCTCGGAGGCGCGCGGCGCCAAGGCCGGTGCCGAGGACCCGCTGGCCGGCTCGCCCGCGCACGACTTCCTCACCGGCAAGGGCGGCTTCCTGCAGACCTTCACCAACGGCCTGACCGGCATGCGGATGCGCGAGGACCGGCTCCGCCTCGACCCGATGCTGCCCCCGCAGCTCGGGCGCGGCGTCACCCTGCGCGGGCTGCGCTGGCAGGGGCGCACGTACGACGTCGAACTCGGCGCCCACGAAACCACCGTGCGGCTCACGGGCGGCGCGCCCATGACCCTGGACACCCCGCAGGGCGAACAGGTCCTCAGCAAGGGCGCCCCCGCCGTCCTCAAGACCCGGCGCCCCGACCTCGCCCCCACCGGCAACCTGGCCCGCTGCACCGCGGCCACCGCCACCTCCGAGGAACCCGGCATGTACGCGGTCGCCGCCGTCGACGGCAACACGGCCACGGCCTGGGTCCCGGACGGCCCGTCCGGCACCCTCACGACCGACCTCGGCAAGTCCGCGCGCATCAGCAAGGTCACGCCGACCTGGACCGGCCCGGCACCGGCCTCCTACGCCGTGCAGCTGTCCACCGACGGGCGGACGTGGCGCCCTGCCGCTGCCGCCGGCGGGGCGGTGTCCGCGCGGTACGTACGGGTGGAGGTGCGCGGTGCTGCCGCCGCCGGGTCCCGCACAGGCATTGCGGAACTGACGGTCTCCTAGCGAGTAGCGAGCGCCGAGGCGGTTTCCCGGTCCGCGAGGGATGACGCGGGCCGGGAAACGTGCGTGGGGCGCCGGCTCAGCCGGCGAGAACCTCCAGCTCTCCGGCGTCATCGACCCGGACGGACACAGCGGTCAGATCGGCGACCGTGACGTCCGCGTCGAGCTCGTCGGGGCGGTGCGTCGTCGTCAGGGCGACGGTCGCCATGCCGGCCGCCCGCCCCGCGGCCAGACCCGCCGGTGCGTCCTCGACGACGACGCACCGGGACGGGTCGACGCCGAGCCGCGCGGCCGCCAGCAGGAAGGGCTCGGGGTGCGGCTTGAAGTGGGTGATGTCGTCGTCCGACGTGATCAGGAACTTGGGGCGGATGCCCACCTGCCCGAGCCGGGCCTCGGCCACGCGCCGGCTGCTCGACGTCACCACGGCCCAGCGGTCCTGAGGCAGCGACGCCAGCAGCCCGGCAGCCCCCGGAACGGCCACCACGCCCCCGGCCAGCGCATCGGCCACCTCGGCCTCGGCCAGCCGCCGCAGCCCTTCCTCGACCTCCCCGGCAGGCAGCAGAGCAGCAGCGATCTCAGCAGCCGGCCGCCCGTGCACCTCGACCCGGTCCATGGCCTCTTCCAAGGTCATGCCGTACGACTCGACCCATTGACTCCACACGCGCCGGACCGACCGCAAGGAGGAGACCAGCGTTTCATCGCTGTCGAAAAGCAGAGCACTCGCCGAAAATCGCATGGCTGGGAGAGTACATGGCGTGAACATGTACTTAGGGGGCGGCGGTGGGCCCGGGTCTCGTCCGCCCAGTCCATGACCGACCGAACGCGGCCGGCTGACGGTCAGGGGCCGGTGTCGCTGTGCCCGCACACCCAGGACAGGGCGTCCAGCACCCCGCGGACGTAGTCCCGGGGCACGGTCCGCTGGGTGAAGTCCTCCAGCTGCGCCTGCGCGGCGTCCGCTTCGGCCGTCAGCGCAGGCAGGTCCGGGGCGCCGTCGCTGCGGCCGCCGGTGACGGGGGCCACCTGGCCCCGGCCCAGGGCCCAGAGGTAGGCGGTCAGGGCCCCGCGGCCGTACTGGGTCTGCTGGACCGGCCCCGCCGCGTTCCGGTCCAGCCGGCGGTGGGCCTGCTGGACTTCGGGAACGGTCCGGACACCGGCCCTCGGCCCTTCGGGATCGATGAGGTGAGAAGTAGTCATATCGATACGCCTAGCCGCGCCGAACGGTTCTACGCCTCGCGAATCGGCGCCCTGCCGCAGGGGTAGGCGGGGGAGAGCGGGTCCCGGCACCCGGAGGCACCCGGAGGAGGGAAACATCATGGCGGACCACAGTGCGGCAGATGTGCCCGGCGGCTCGAACGATGCCATGGCCAACCCGGCGATCGAGCGCGGCGCGCTCTCCCTGTCGCAGTCGGAGGACGGCATCACGACGCTGACGGTGAGCGGAGGCAACGCCATCGCCAAGGGAATACGCGTCGTGGACGACTCGGGCAAGGTGATCGCGGCCTACGTGGGCTTCTGCCTCGACGACCTCAGCGTGGCCAAGTCGATGCAGAGCGCGGTGACCGGCGCCCTGGCGCACTCCCTCGACGGCATATCCGAGGAGCACGCCGCGAAGGCCGAAGCGCCGTCGGGCGTCATCGCCGGGCACGCCGGACCCGACACGCCGGTGAAGCTGACTCCGGACGAGTTCCGCGAACAGGTCGTCGCCACGCTGGCGGGCGAGATCATCGACCTCTCCCGCGACCTGCGCCGCTGACGCCCTCCCCGACGGGCGCCCGCAAGTCGTCCGGGGAGGCCTTGATCACCGAAGGAAGGTGATCAAGATCACGAGGGGGGCGGGAGCGCGGGGCTCAGGACTTGTCGTCGCGCTCCGCGTTCTTCTCCTTGATCCGCACGGCCTCCTTGCGGACCTCGGCCTGGGTGGCGCGCTCGCGCTGCAGCCACTCGGGCTGCTCGTCCTTCAGCGCGTCGATCTGCTCCGTCGTGAGGGGCTCGGTGACCCCGCCGCGGGCCAGGCCGGCGATGGAGACGCCGAGCTTCGCGGCGACCACCGGTCGGGGGTGCGGGCCGTTGCGGCGCAGGTCCTGCAGCCACTGGGGCGGATCGGCCTGCAGTGCGTTGAGCTCGCTGCGCGAGACGACACCCTCCTGGAACTCGGCGGGGGTGGCCTGGAGGTACACACCCAGCTTCTTCGCCGCGGTCGCGGGCTTCATGGTCTGGGCGGTCTTGTGCGACGTCATGCTGTCAAGGGTATCGAGCATGTGAGCTACCTCTGACCACGACCGGTAACCTGGCGGGGTGACAGGCTCGGAAGATTCCCCTTCGTTCCGGCTCGCGTATGTCCCTGGAGTGACACCCACCAAGTGGGTGCGGATCTGGAACGAGCGGCTGCCCGAAGTCCCACTGACGCTCGTGGCGGTGCCCGCCGCCGAAGCGTGCGAGGCGCTGCGGCGCGGCGACGCCGACGCGGGCTTCGTACGGCTGCCGGTGGACCGGCAGGACCTCAGCGCGATCCCCCTCTACACCGAGACGACCGTGGTCGTGATCCCCAAGGACCACGTCGTGGCGGCGGTCGAGGAGGTGTCCCCGGAGGACCTGGCCGACGAGATCGTGCTGCACCCCCTCGACGACGTCCTCGGCTGGGAGACGCTGCCCGGGCAGCCAGCGATCGAGCGCCCCGCCACGACGGCGGACGCGATCGAGCTGGTGGCGGCGGGCATCGGTGTGCTGATCGTGCCGCAGTCGCTCGCCCGCCTGCACCACCGCAAGGACCTCACTTACCGGCCGCTCTCGGACGCCCCCGAGTCCCGCGTCGCCCTGTCGTGGCCGCAGGAGGAGACCACCGACCTGGTGGAGCACTTCATCGGGATCGTCCGCGGGCGGACGGTCAACAGCTCGCGGGGCCGGCCCCTGCCCCAGGCGGCGCAGGGCGAAGGGAAGACCAAGGCGAAGGCCAAGGCACAGCCCCAGCAGAAGCGTCCCGGGACGGGCGGCGCGCAGCGCAAGCCCGCCGCCGGCAAGTCGGGCGGCAAGGGCCCCCGGGGCGGTGCGGCCGGCGCCAAGCGCGGAAAGCCGCGCCGCAAGTCGTGAAGTGACCCGGACGGCCCCGGTCCCGCACGGCGCCGCGCGGCGCCGGGGGACCGCCGTGCGCGTCGGCGCCGCGGGCCCCGGCAGGGCGAGCGATGGGAATGCGGCAAGGTTCGGCCGGGCCGTGCAGGCCTCTTGTCGCCGCAACCGGACGGGTGTTCGCTGGAACGAGGACACCGCGCGTCGAAGGAGGACAGCCGGCCATGACCCTTCACGAGCCCGCCCCGGCGAACAGCGACGGTTGCACGTGCGGACCGGGCTGCTCATGCGGATGCCAGTCGGGCGGCCCCTGCCAGTGCGGCGGATGACGTAGGAGACCCGGACGGCTCGGGACCGTCCGCAGGACACGGGGCCGGTCGGCCAGGCACCGACCGGCCCTTCGCCGTGCGCCCGCCCGTGGAATGATCATGCTCATGTGGAATCGCGGGGGCGCGTGCAGGCGCTGTGGAAGGGAAGGCCGCTTCCGACGGCGCACGTGCCGGCGCTGCCGGGGCCCGGAGCGCGCCGAGATGGCCGTCGACGCCGCGGACACCGCCATCGAGCTCGGTGCCCTGGGCTGGGTGTGGCGCGGCGTGCGGATCGTGGTGCGGGCCCTGACCGACTGAACGGCGGGCCCGCTCCGGAAGGGCCGTGCCCCGGGCTTCCGGTCGGCCGGAAACCGTCCGTGTCAGGCGCTCCCGGCCCGGCGGACCGTCACGTCGCCGACCGACGTGGTCGCGTACACCTCGGCCGTCTCGTCGGCGCGGCCGGGCCCGTCGGAAGCCGTCAGGAGGTTGTGGACGGTGCCGAACTTCGTCCGGACGTCGAGCCGCGCGGCCGTGCCGGAGCGGATGCCGATCTCGATCCCGCCGCTGGACGTGGCGAGCACGGCCGAGCCGCGCACGACCTCGGCGACGCGGATGTCGCCGTGAGCGGTCTTGGCCTCCACGGCGGCGTGCGCCGTGCCGATGGAGACGCTGCCGGCGGCCGACCGCACCCGCAGCTCCCCGGCGGCCTCCCCGACCCAGCTGTTCCCGTTCGAGTTCTTGATCACTGCGGGCCCCGCCAGCTCGCCGGCCCGGATCGCGCCGGTTCCGGTGGTGATCGTGGCGGGGCCGTCCACGCGCTCGGCCGTGATGTCGCCGAGGGAGGTGGTGGCGGTGAGCCGGCCGGTCTCCTGGACCAGGATGTCACCCGCCGACGTCCTGATCCGGCATTCGCCCAGCCGCCCGCCGCAGCGGAAGGCGGCCATCTGCCCCGTCCCCTCGACGGCCGAGCCCGAGGGCAGGCCGATCGTCACGTCGACGGAGCCGGTCCGGCCGAAGGTGCGCGCTCTGGGCCCCTTCACCAGCAGCCGGCCCCCGGCGTACTCGACGCGGGTGTCCTCGGCGGCCTTCGCGTCCGCCGCGCTGCCTGGGTCGCTCGGGCGCACCTCGACGACCGTGTCGGTGCGCTCCTCGGCCTGGAGGCGGACGTCTCCGAGCGCGAGGTCGACGGAGACGGAGATGGGCTGCGACGTCTCGAAAACAGGCATGGGGGTTCCCCGCTGGTCGGAAGGGTGGTGGTCTCCGGCTGCGGCCGGGGTCAGGTCACCCAGCCCGTGAAGTGCTGGCCGCCGCGCGGTGCGCGGCGCTCGGGGCGCCGGGCCTGCTCGTCGTAGTCGAGCATCGCGGACACCGCGCGGACGAGCCAGGCGTTGACCGACAGGCCCTCGCGTCCGGCCGCCTCCTCGATCCGCGCCTTCAGGTGCTCGGGCGGGCGGAAGTTGATGCGGGACGTGGCGCCGTCCTCCCCGCCCGCCGCCGGCGGGGCGGGCAGCGAGGGCACCGCGCCGGCGTGCGGGCGCTCGAAGGCGCCCTCGGCGTCGGCGGGGCCGGGGTCGGCGGGGGGGAGGGTGACGACGAAGCTCGGGTCGAGCCCGCGCAGCCGGACCTCGACCGAGCCCGGCGCCAGATCGCTGGTGATCTCGTCCGCGGCGGCGGACAGGGCGTCGAGCAGGACGAGCCGGACCGCGGAGGACAGCGGCGCGACGAGGCGCTCGGCGACCTCGCGGGCTTCCGCGTCGCCGGCCTCGGCTGCGACCAGGAGTTCCTGGCGCAGGTTGTCGACATACCGCATGAGTTCCATGGCGCCATCCTCACACCGTCGTGGCGCCATGTGCAAGCCGCCCGGCCCGCGGCCGGACCGGGCGCGGCCCGGCAGTCCTCTATTCGGAACGGGACTCCCGAATTCACGTTCCGCTTGAATATCGGATTCCGTGCCGAAAACCGCTGATCGCGAGCCGGTCCGGGGCCGGCCCCGGACCGCGATCAAAGGCCGCG
Source organism: Streptomyces sp. URMC 124 (assembly GCF_051386455.1). NCBI lineage: Bacteria > Bacillati > Actinomycetota > Actinomycetes > Kitasatosporales > Streptomycetaceae > Streptomyces > Streptomyces sp. URMC 124. The sequence continues at coordinate 109,540 of NZ_JBPQTS010000001.1, read as the reverse complement.
ACCGGACACGAATGCAGGAGAGTTCGCGGGTATTGACAGTCAACTCACCCTCGGTGATAGTCGGATACCAGCGAACATGCGAGCGACTGGGTGAGCCTTGCGATCTGATGCAAGGGCGAGAGAGAAGAGAAATTCTCCGCAGGTACCCTCCCTCAGCGTCTGCTGGGGGTGCTCCCGCACGACGTCCCTTTTCCGGTCCCTCATGCAGTCGACGCAGCCGGAGCAGCCGAAAAACAAGGGAATCGCTCAATGACCATAGATTTCGTGCCCACGGTGACCGCGGGCGCCATCACCAGGGAAGCCGTCCAGCAGCTCCTCGAGGAGTACCGGTCGGCATATGACCGCTGCGACCAGGGGTACTTCGACCTGTTCGCGGCCGACGCCACGTTCTTCATTCTGTCGTCGCCCACCCGCATCGACAGCCGTGAGGAATTCCAGCGGGTGTTCACCCTCTCCGCCGGTGCGGCCCGGCGCAGCCAGCTGCTCTCGCCCGAGATCCGGATCCTCGGCGACACGGCCCTCGTCAGCCTGCACTGCCGGGTCGCCCTCGGCGAGGAGCAGCACTACCTGCGCGAGACCCTCGTGGTGACCCGCGGGGCGCGCGGCGACCTGCGCATCGCCCACCTGCACGTCTCGCCCCAGGACATGCCGTCCGTACCCGACTCGCCCGAGCGCGCCGTCGAGGAGATCTCCGTCATCGAAGAGCGCACGGCCACCACGGCCAGCACCGTCGGTACCCCCAAGTAGCAGCGGGGGAACCGGAGCACCCGACGACCGCCGGGGCTCTCGTGCTCACCGGCGAGGGCCCCGGCGGTTCACGTCCGTCCCGCGCGCGATCGGCGCGGACGACGACGGAGACCATGGAGGGGAACGTTGCTGCAGCACCTTTCGTCCTGCACGCCCGCATACGCCCGGCGGCTGCCGCCGAAGACCCGGCCGCTCATCCGCTACCGCCGGGAGGACTTCGGCTGGCTGGCCGCATTCCCGGACGGTTCGGTGGCCATGTACGACGAGGGCGCCGAAGCCCTGCTGCGCGCGGGCGAGCCCCCCGAACGCTGCGCGGACCACCTCGTCGAAACGCTCTCCGTGGAGACGGATTTCCGCTTCCGGGCGCCCGCCATGGTCTGGCTGGAGATCACCCGCTCCTGCAATCTCCGCTGCCCGCACTGCTTCGTCGAGGGCGGCCGGGCGCGCAGCTCGGAATTGCCGACCGAACTCATCATGCGGCTGCTCGACGAATGGGCGGCCATGGGCGTCTTCTCGCTGATCGTGACCGGCGGCGAACCCACGATGCACCCCGATTTCTGCGACATCGTGCAGCGCGCGCACGACCTGGGATTCGTCATCGGCATCGCCACGAACGGCACGACGCTCGGCGAACGCCTGCTCTCCCGCATACCGCAGGACGACGTCATCATCAGCATGAGCATCGACGGCCTGCACGGACAGGGGAAGTACCGCAACGAGGGCGAATTCGCCTACGTCACCCGCCGGCTCACCGAACTCCGGGACCGTGGATTCAACACCAGCATCATGACCACCACGACCCACGAGAACGTCGACGACCTCCCCGTCATCATCGGCTGGGCCAAGGACAATGACATCAGCCTGCGCAGCGTGCCGTTCATCCCGATGGGGCGCGGCGCCCTCCACCGGGACCTCGCGAGCTCGATGCACGACGTCGAGCGGACCGCCCGGTTCTGGATCGACGAGGAGGAGTGGGGCCGCGAGAAGGACCGCGACCTCGGCCTGTGCGCGGGCAAGGTGCTCGACTTCCTCTACACCATGGTCTTCGCCACGCGCCGCTGCATGAGCGGACGCGGCGTCTGCTACGTGAACTCCGCCGGGGACGTCTTCCCGTGCAGCACCTGCGCGGGGAACAAGGTGCTGTGCGGCGGAAACGTCCAGCTGACGCCGTTCACCGGCATCTGGGAGAGCGAGGACTGGCTCGTCCGGAAGATCACCTGGGACAACTACCGCGACACCTGCGAAGGCTGCCCCATCAACGACGACAAGTACTTCTGCACCGGGCGCTGCCCGAGCCAGTCCAGCATCCTCAACGGCACCTTCGACGGCTGCGGCACCAGCGACTTCCAGCGGCAGAGCATCCTGCGCAGGGAAGAGCTCTTCCGCGAGCGCATCATGGCCGAGCCGCGCGTCGAACTGCGCCGCGGCGAACGGGCCGGGCCCGCGGAGCAGGGCGGGCCCGCGGAGCAGGGCGGGACCGCCGGGCGGGACGCGATCGCGGCCGGCAGCACCGCGCCCGGGGAGCGCTCGTGATGAGGGTCGCGCTCGCCACCAGCCCGCACCTCAACCACGGCGGGATGTCCCTGCGCACCGAGCCCGGCGACCCGCCGCCCATGCAGAACTTCGTCCCCGTCGGCCTGCTCTCCCTCAAAGCCGCCGCCGACGCGGCCGGGGCACCCGCCACCGTCGAGGTCGTGGAGACCAACCAGCTGCTCCTCGACGGCGCCGTCCCCAACGACGACGCCCTCTACGACCACCTCGCCCGGGCCGTGCTCGAAGCCGGCGACTCCCTGGTCGGCCTGATGACCGACGCGGACTCGCTCGTCCACACCGTCCTCCTCGGCCAAGCCCTGCGCAGGCGCTCCCCGGACACCCGGATCTGCCTCGGCGGGCCCGCCGTGACCCCCATCAGCGCCGAGTTCATCGACCGCTTCCCCTGGGCCGACTTCATCGTGCGCGGCGAGGGCGAGGCGACCTTCACCGAACTCCTGGAGACCCTGCACGCGGGCCGGGACCTCTCGGGGATCCGCGGCCTCACCCACCGCAAGGGCGGCCGGGCCGTCGTCAACGCCGACCGGCCGCTGGTCCAGGACCTCGCCGACCTGCCCTGGCCCGCCTACTACGCCTACGACATGTCCAAGGGCGCCCGCCTCTACCTGGACGTCGGCCGCGGCTGCCCCTTCCGCTGCTCCTTCTGCGCCACCGCACCCTTCTGGGAGCGCAAGTTCCGCATGCGGCCCATCGACGACATCATCCGGCAGCTGGAGTACGTCCGCGACGCGTTCGGCCGCACCAGCGTGAACTTCTCCCACGACATCTTCACCTGCAACCGCCCCTGGACCCACGAGTTCTGCGACGCCCTGATCGCCCGCGACCTCGGTGTCACCTGGGGCTGCAGCACCAGGACCGACCTCATCGACGCCGAACTCCTCGACAAGATGGGCGCGGCGGGCTGCGAGGAGATCTACTACGGCATCGAGAGCGGCTCGCCGAAGATGCAGCGCTGGATCAAGAAGAACCTCGACCTCGAACGCTCCCTGGAGGTCGTCCGGGCGACGAAGGCCGCGGGCATCCGCCCCGTCACCGGCTTCATCGTCGGCTACCCGACCGAGACCCGCGAGACCATGACCGAGACGCTGACCCGCTTCTTCCAGTTCCTGGAGGAGGGCCAGGGCCGCAGCCAGCTCTTCACGCTCGTCCCGCTGCACCAGTCGCCCATGTACAAGCAGTACGCGCCCACCCTCAACCGCCCCGCCGAGTACTACGACATCCCCGTCACCGACCGGCCCATGGCACAGATCCAGCAGTACCGGCGCGAGCACAAGGACATCTTCTGCACCGACTACCGCTTCGCCTGCCCGGACGTGGGCGACGCGCTGATCGACGCGGCCGAGGAGCTCTCGGGCCACGTCGTCGTCCTCGCGTCCCTGTGGCCGCGGCTCCTGCCGTACTACGACTCGCCCATGGACTGGTACGAGCGCTGGGTGGCCTGGATCGAGAAGTACAACGCCGAACACGCGCCCGGCACCCGCTTCCCCCACCAGAGCGAGGCCCGGGACCTGCTGGTCTTCGCCCAGGAGGAGACCGTACGGCTCGGCATCGAGGACTCCCCGGCCGCGTCCCTCGTGCGCTACGAGATGATGCGGCTGGCCGCGGCCGACCTGCCCGAGCCGCCCCCGCGCCCCGCCGCGCCCAGTGTCGGCCCCGAATCCGCCCTGCGCGCCGGGGACTTCCTCAGCGCCGAGTTCCCGCACGACCTGCACCGGATGCTGCGCGGCCCGGCCGACGCACCCGCCGCCGGGGACGGCACGGGTGCCGACGGCAGCAGCTATGTGGTCACCCGTAAGAGCGCCCACGACCGGATCGAGACCATCCAGCTGGGCCGCAGCGCGCGCGACCTGCTGGAGCGCGCCGACGGCAGGCGCACCGCCCGGCAGCTCATCGCCGAGGTCTTCCCCGAGGACTCCGGCGACCCGGACACCGCGCTGCGCCGCGGCCTGGAACTGGTCCGCTCGCTGGCCGGGATGGGCCTGCTGCTGGAAGCACCGGCGGGCGGCGACACCGATGCCCGCTGACGGCCCGGCGGGGGAGAGCGTCGCCTGCGAACTGGCCGTCGGCGCCGTGGTGCGGGCCGGCCCCCGCGGGACGTCCGTCCACCGCCTGTCCACCCGCATGGGCCGCCACGACCGGGGCCCGGGCCGCGGGACGCGCATCTTCTCCGGCGACCCGCCCGGCCCCTGGCGCATCGACCTCCCCGACCCGGAGCCGCCCGACGCCCCCGGGGACGTCCTGGCCGCCCTCACCGCCCTCCGCGACCACTTCGGGGGCCGCGCCGTCCTGCAGTTCACGCAGGTCTCCTCCGTCCGCGTCGTCGCGGGCACGGCCCACGGCACCGGCGCCCCCCAGGCGCGCCGCGTCTGGTCGCTGACCGGCGACCTGCTCACGCCCGGCGGACACGAGGTGCCCGTCGGGCGCAGCGGCCGCGGCCCGGCGCTGCCCCGGCTCACCGACCCGGCGTGGCGCGCGTCGGCCGCCCGGCTGCTGGACGCCGTCGACGCGGCTCGCGCCGCGGACCCGGGGGAGTGCGCCGCGGTGCTCATGCCCCAGGCCGCGGGCGTCCTGCTGCACGAGGCCGCGGGGCACTTCGCGGAGGCGCCCCCCGGCGGCGCGCCCGCCCTCGTCCACCGCCTCGGCTGCCGCGTGGCGGGCGAGCTGATCACCCTGGACGACGACCCCCTCGCCGAGGGCGGACCGGCCCGCTACGACACCGACGACGAAGGCGTCCTGTGCCTCGGCCGGCAGCGGATCGTGCACGAGGGCAGGCTGGTCCGCCAGCTGCACAGCCTCTCCAGCGCCGCGGCCGCGGGGGCGATGCCCACCGCCAGCAGCCGGGCCGCGTCGGTGCTGCACCGGCCGCTGCCCCGCATGTCGAACGTCGTCTGCCGGCCCGGCGACGCCGAGACCGGCGCGCTCGTCGAGAACGCCGGACACGGGCTCCTCGTCCACCGGCTCGCCGACGGGGTCCGCACCGGCGCCACCCTCGAAGCCCGCCTGGTGCTGGGCGAGCGGATCCGCTCCGGCCGCCGCACGGGCGAGTACGTCCGCGGCCGCCTGCGCGAGCGCGCCGACGTCCTCACCCGCGTCGCGGAGACGGGCGCGCACGCCGAGTTCGGCGACAACGCCCTGTGCGGGAAGGACGGCCAGCTGTTGTTCGACGTCGGCATGCGCGCACCCGCCCTCCGGCTCTCCCGCCTGCGGTGCACGCCGTGACCGCCGCCGTCACCGTCACCCGCGGCCACGACATCGTGCGCCTGGACCCCGGCACCGGCGAGACGCGCACCCGGCTCGCCGTGACCGCCGCGTCCGACGAGCCCGGCACGTGGTGGCTGTCGACCGCGGCGCCCCGCACCGGCGAGGACCCCGGGCGCCGCGCCCGGGCCGTCCACCGCGCGCTCCGCGACCGCGCCGCACCCGCGCTCGGCGAGGACGGCCTGCTCGTGGAGACCGGCCGCGTCACCACGGACGTCAGGTGCGAGGGCCGCCGCGTGGCCGCCTCCACCCGGACCTACCTCCTCGTCCGCGACCGCGACCGCGTCCTCCACCTGAAGGACGGGACGAGCCCGCCCCGCTCCCTGCCCTGGGCGTCCGCCGCCGCTCCCGGCGACATCCGCCCGGACGACCCCGTCGTCCTCGGCCCCGCCGCGCTGCTGGCGCTGACCGCCGCCGCGCAGGAGGAGGACGGCACGGCCGGCCCGCCCGGCAGCGGCTGCTCCTCCCCCTACCCGCCGCACGACTTCGCCCTCCGCGGGCTCGTCACCGCCACCGGCCGCCGGCACGCCGACCTCTGCCGGGCGTGCGAGCTGCTGGCCGAGCCGGAGCGCTGGCTGGTGCCGCACGGCACCTTCGGCACCGCCGGCCGCCCCGCGGCCGCGCCGGACCACCGCCCCCGCACGGCCTTCCCGCGGCGCGCTCTCCTCCTCGACTCCCTCACCCCCTGCGGCCGCTCCGCCGACGGCCGCCCCGACTGGCTCGCGGCGTACTGCGTCGTGGACGGCGGGGAACAGGCCCGGGGGAGAGGCCTCCTGCGGGCGAGGGGCGCGCCCGGGACCCTCCTGCGGGAGACCGGAGCCGCCTGCGCCCCGGCCCGCCCGGCGCTCGCCCGCGACCCGATCGGCCGGGAGTCCTACGCGCAGGTCCCCTGCGTGACCACGGAACTGACGGCCGGCCGGCTGATCGTCCCCGCGCATCCGTAACCCGCACAGCATCCGTAACCCGCACAGCGCCCGCAATCCGACAGCGCCCGTTCCCGCACGGCGCCCGTCCCCCGGCACCAGGACCCGGTGCCAAGACCGGTGACAAGCCCCCCGGTACAAGGAGGAACAGCCATGTCCCGCACGGCTCCCCACGAAGAGGAACAGCTCAACCTCGACGGCTCCCACGACGTGGCCCTGGCGCCGGTGCGCGGCACCGACACCCGGCGCGGCCTGCCGACGGCCTACTTCGAACGCCGCCCGCGCCGCTTCATCGCCAAGATCGCCGTCGCCTTCGCCGTGATCGTGGTCTGCTGGACGGCCCTGCTGGAATTCCGCAACCCCGTCACCTGCGTGGCCGCCGTCCTCGTCCTCGGCGTGATGTACGCCTACCTCGTGGAGCTGCAGCACGAGTGCCTCCACGAACACGCCTTCCACGCCCGGTGGGCCAACCGGACCTGGGGCTTCGTCTGTGGCGTGTTCATGTTCAGCTCCTACTCCCACTACAAGTACGAGCACCTGCGCCACCACGCCTTCCTCGGCACGCCCCGCAACCAGGAGTTCTTCAACTACCGCTTCCACGGCCTCGACAGCCTGCACGGCTTCGCCCTCGCCGCGTTCCACCCCGGCCGCTACGCCGACGTCCTGCGCAACCTGGGCCGCGGCGCCGCCCGGCGCCCCGTCCCCGGCGTCGAGCGGCCGCGCGCCGCACGCGCGATCCAGAACGAATACGCCCTGCTGCTCCTCCTGCTGGCCGGCGCGGTCGCGGCCGGCGTGCTGACCCGCGACTGGTTCGTCGTCCTGGCCTGGTTCGCCCCGGCGCTGCTCGTGAGTGAGGCGGCCCACTTCCTGATCGAGATGCCCGAGCACTTCGGGCTGAACACCCAGACCGACGACAACGTCCTCAGCAACACCAGGACCATCCACGCCTCACGCTTCGGCCGCTGGCTCACCAACTACAACAACCTGCACACCGCGCACCACTACCACCAGGGGGTTCCCATGGTGAACGTGCCGCGGCTGCACGCCGCCATGGAGGAGAAGATCCTCGTCACCGAATCCTCGTACTGGAGCTTCTACCGCAAGGTCCTCAAGGGCGAGATCGCCTACCAGGGCGGCCGGGAGAGCGGCGAGAACTGCATGACCCGCTAGCTCCCGCCCTGCCGCGCCCGCAACTCCCCTCAGGGACCTCACGGAAGGAAGTGCGCCATGCCCGTGGTCTCCTCGCACAACGAATGGGACCCGCTGGAGGAAGTCGTCGTCGGCAGGGTCGACGGCGCGATGACGTCGTCGTGGGAGCTGATCGACCGCATCTCCGTACCGCCCGCCGCACAGGAGCGCCTCAGCGCCTCGGCCGGCACCCCGATGCCCCAGGACGTGGTGGAGGAGGCGCAGCGCGGTCTGGAGGAGTTCATCGGCATCCTCCACGACGCCCACGTCACCGTGCGCCGCCCCGATCCGCCCGCGTCCTCCCGCCCGTTCGCGACCCCCGCCTGGTCGGTCGCCAACGGCATGTCCGCCGCCAACCCGCGCGACCTCCTGCTCGTCGTCGGCGACGAGATCATCGAAGTGCCGATGGCCGACCGCAACCGCTACTTCGAGACCTGGGCCTACCGCGGCCTGCTCACCGAGTACTTCGAGCGCGGCGCCCGCTGGACCGCCGCCCCCAAGCCCCGCCTCCTCGACGCGCAGTACCGCCCCGGCTACGAGATCCCGCCCCCGGGCGAAGAGATGACGTACCTGGTCACCGAGGCAGAACCGGTCTTCGACGCGGCCGACGTCATGCGCTGCGGACGGGACCTGTTCATGGAGCGCAGCCACGTCACCAACGCCCTCGGCCTGGAGTGGCTCCGCCGGCACCTCGGACCGGAGTACCGCGTCCACGAGGTCGTCTCGCGCTACCCGCGCGCCATGCACATCGACACCTCCCTGCTGCCCCTGGCACCGGGAAAGGTCCTGGTCAACCCCGAGTTCATCGACCCGGACGGGCTTCCCTCCGTCTTCCGGTCCTGGGACGTGCTCATCCCCCCGGACCCGGTCGTCACCCCGGTCATGCAACGGGGGCTGATGAGCGCGTGGAGCAGCCTGAACGTGTTCATGCTCGACCCGGAGCACGTCGTCGTCGAACGGTCCCAGACGCCGCTCCTGAAGGCCTTCGAGCAGTGGGGGTTCGAGCCCGTCCCCTGCTCGTTCGAGCACTACACGGCCTTCGGCGGCGCCTTCCACTGCGCCACCTTGGACATCCGGCGCACCGGGGCCCTGGAGACGTACTTCTGATGGCCGCGTTCGCGCAGCACGCAGCCCCGCATCCCGACGAGCCCGGCGGACCGGGGCGGCCCGCCCCGGCAGTGCCCTGGCCCGCCCAGCAGTGGTCGCCGGGCACCGAAGCCCGCCCGGCCCTGCCGTCCTCGTCCCTGCCCGGCCCGGTCACCGAACGGCTGCGCCGGCTCGCGCGGAAGGCCGGGCCGGAGCCGCTGTGCGCCTACGTCCACGACCCGGCCGCGGCGGGCCGCAGGGCGGCGCTGCTGCGCGCCGCCCTGCAGGACCGGGCGGACGTCTTCTACGCCGTGAAGGCCAACTCCTTCCCGGCCACGCTCGCAGCGCTCGCCCCCGGCGTCCACGGCTTCGACGTCTCCTCCGCGGGCGAGGCCGAGGCGGCCCGGGCGGCCTCCGCCGGGGCCCTGATCGCCACCGGGCCCGGCAAGACCGACGCCATGCTGACGGCCGTGGCCCGGGCGGGCGTCGACTTCGTCAGCGCCGAGAGCACCCTCGAACTGCACCGGATCGCCGCCGCGGCGGCCCGGGCCGGCCGCCGCATCCCGGTGGTGCTCCGCGTCAACGCCGCCACCGGGCCGCTGCGGGGCGCCCTGTGCATGGACGGCCACGCCACGCAGTTCGGCATCGGCGAGGACGCCCTGCCGGAGGCGGCCGCCGTCGCCCGCGCCCTGCCCGGCCTCGACCTCGTCGGCTACCACTTCCACGTGGTGTCCAACAACCTCGACGCCGACGCCCACGCCGCCCACGTGCAGACACGGCTGCGCTGGGCCGTACGGGCCGCCCGCGAGCACGGCTTCTCCCTGCGCGTGCTGGACGCGGGCGGCGGCCTCGGCGTCGCTCCGCGCGGCACGGCCCCCTTCGACCTCGGCAGGTTCGCCGCCCGGCTGCGCGCCGACCCGCCGCCGCCCGGCGTACGGGTGGTCCTCGAACCCGGCCGCTGGCTCGTGGCGGACAGCGGCTACTACGCGGCCCAGGTGACGGACGTCAAGGAGGTGGCCGGCACCCGGTTCGCCGTCCTGGCCGGCGGCATCAACCACTTCATGCTGCCCGCCCTCCTCGAAGTCGCCCTGGACGCCGCGGTCGTGGACGTCGACCACTGGCCGTACGCGTGCCCCCGGCCCGCCCTGACGGACACCACCGTCTCCCTCGCCGGGCCCCTGTGCACGCCCGAGGACATCCTCGCCCGCGGCATCCGGGTCCGCCGGCTGCGCGCCGGGGACCTTGTGGTCTTCCCGCTGGCCGGCGCCTACGGCTGGGAGTTCGCCCTGCGCGGCTTCCTCGGGCGCCGGGCGCCGGTGCACACGGTGGTGAACACGGAGGCGAGTACGCGAATGAGTACGGGGACGAGTACGGGGACGAGCGCTTCTCAGAGGGTGTCGGCCCGCTCCGGCACCGGCCCGGCGGCAGCGGCGGGCGCGGGACCGTCACCGGGGGAAGCCAGCAGCAGATAAAGGCCGGGCAGCCCGGCGCAGCAGGTCATCGTCACGGCCGCGGCGGTGAGGTTGCCACCCGCCAGCAGCGGGGCGGCGATCACCGATCCGAGCGGCGCCGTGCCCTGCATCAGCGTGCGCAGCCCGGCGAAGGCCCGCCCGTGCAGCTCCGGCGGGATGCGCCGCATCCGCAGCGACTGCGCCCACACGGTCATGGGCGCGCTCAGCAGCCCCACCGCGAAGAAGCCGGCGCCGACCACGACTTCCAGGGGCGCGCCCAGCACGGCGAGGAAGGCGAGCGCGGCCCCCGTCTGGACCAGCCCGATCAGCCGGACCGACGCGGGCCCGAGGCGGCCCCCGCCCGCCACCGCGGCGCCGAGGACCTCACCGGCCGCCAGGGCCGCGGTGAGCGCGCCCAGGACGGAGGCGCCGCCGTGCAGCTCGTTCTTCGCCAGCCACGGCCCGACGACCAGGACCAGCATTCCGTCGGCGATGTTGAAGAGCATGAACGCGACCGTCGTGGAGACGATCACCCGGTCGCGCGCGACGCCCTTCAGCGACGCCCTTGGCGTCTGCCTTCCGGCCTGCCGCCTGGTCCGCCCGGTCCGCCCGGGAGGTGCCAGCGGCCGGCGTACGGTCGCCACCAGCGCCGCGAAGACCAGGTACGACGCCGCGTCGACCAGCAGCACCCAGGGAGCGCCGACCGCGCCCACCAGGACGCCGGCCGCCGCCGGGCCCACGACGGTCGCCACGCTGAAGCTCAGCGATTCGAGGGCGTTCGCGGTGTCGAGGTCGCGGTCCCCGACGAGCTGCGGGATGGCGGCCGGGAAACCGGCGAGCGGCACCATCTTGAGCAGCCCGTAGACCGCCGCCACGAAGAACGGCAGCCACACCGGGACCCCGCCGACGGCTGCCGCGAGCGGAACCGACGCCACGCACGCCGCCCGGAACACGCTGTCCGCGATCAGCAGCACCCGCTTGTCGAACCGGTCGAGCAGCGGCCCCACGAGCAGGCCGCCCACGACGACCGGCGCCGTGAAACAGACGCCCAACAGGCCCAGTCGGCCCGTGCCGCCCTCGTCGAGCACCAGCCACGCCAGGGCCAGGAACGTCATTCCGTCGCCGAGCAGCGATACGGAGGCGCCCAGCCACAGCCGCCCGAAGTCCCCCGACCTCAGCACCCGCCAGTACGCGTTCACCTGCGGCCCGCACCCCTCTCGTGATCGAGCAGCCACCGCTTGACCGCGAGGCCGTAGTAGTAGCCCCCGAGCGTGCCGTCCGAACGGCGGATCCGGTGACACGGGACGACCAGCGGCACCAGGTTGTACGCGCAGGCGGCGCCCGCGGCCCGCGCCGCGCCCGGGCGGCCCGCGGACGCCGCCAGGTCCTGGTAGCTCACCGTCGTGCCCGGACGGACCCGGCGCATCTCCCGCCAGGCCGCCATCCGGAAGCCGCTGCCGCTCTGCACGACCGGCAGCGTGTCGATCGCCTCGACGTCACCGTCGAAGTAGGCGGCGAGCGCGGACGCGTACGGCTCGGGCAGCGCCGCGGGCACCGGCTCGCGGTCGCGCCACGGGGCGGGCAGCTCGGCCCGGAGCGCGGCAGGGTCCGCCGTGAAGCCCGCGGCGAGGATGCCGTCCTCGGTCGTCAGCAGGCTGAAGGGGCCCAGGGGGGTGGGCAGCGTGGCGCTGCGCATGCCTTGCGCTGTCATCGTTCTCCTCGGGCTCCGGGCTCCGCCCGGTGGCTGGTCGGTCGGCTGGGGGCCATGGGTGGCTGGTCGCGCAGTTCCCCGCGCCCCTTACGGGGCGTGAAGCCGCGGCGGTCGTCAGCGAGGTCGCCGGACCGGGATCGCGGGCCTTGCGCGCCCGGCCTCCCTCAGGTGCAGGGCCGCGTACGAGCGCCACGGCTGCCAGCCGCGGGCGTGTTCCGCCAGGCCCACGGCCAGGCCGAGGGCCTTCGCGGCGGTCCGTACCTGCGGGTCCTGGGGTGCGAACGCGTCGGGGTCGCCCAGTGCGTGCATCGCGATGCGCTGCGCGGCCCATTCGCTCACGCCGGGCAGCTCGCGCAGCCGCGCCGCGGTCTCCTCGCGGTCGGCGTCCCGTTCGAGGGACAGCTTCTCCGCGGCGACCGCGCCGGCCAGGGCGTGGACGGCGGCCGCCGGTCTCCCGGTGAGGCCGAACGCGCCCGGGCCGGCGTCCGCCAGCGCCTGGGCGGAGGGGAAGAGCCGGCAGGGACGGCCCTCGCCGGCCGCCGGGACCGGCTCGCCGCAGTGCGCGGCCATCCGTGCGCAGACCGCGCTGACCTCGGCCAGGGAGGTGAACTGTTCGAGGACGACGCGCAGGGCCGGCTCGAAGCCGTGCGTGCACCCGGGCATCCGCAGTCCGGGCGCGGCCCGCACCAGCGACCCGATCCACGGGTCGGGGCGCAGGGCGTCCCCGATCGCCGCGGGGTCGGCGTCGAGGTCGAGCAGGTCGCGGCAGCGCCGTACGGCGGCCGTCACGTCGCGCAGGTCGGCGAGCGTGAGCCGTAACGTCACGTGCTGCTGCCCGGTCCGGCCGCGGGCGGCCGCCGAGACGGTGAGGTCGAGTTCGGCGGTGCCGCTGCCGCGCGGCAGGCGCAGCGTGCGGCGGTAGCGGTTGCCGTCGGTCTCCTCGACGCCGGGCACGGCCCGCTCGCGCAGCCACGCCAGCATGCCCGCGCCGTCGAAGGGCGGGCGGTAGCGCAGGCGCAGCACCAGCGGCCCGGACCGGCCGGGCGTCCGCTCGCCCGCCCGCGGGTCCGCCCGGGCGCCGCAGGCCCTGCGCAGCTCCGTGGGCGAGCAGCCGAAGGCCGCGCGCATCCCGTCGTTGAACTGCCGCACGCTGGAGTAGCCGGCGGCGAGGGCCACTTCCGACAGCAGCAGCGCACTGGACTCGATCAGCAGCCGCGCCACCTGGGTGCGGCGGTTCAGCGCCAGGGCGAGGGGGCCGACCCCGACCTCCGCGACCAGCTGCCGGTGCAGGTGGCGCTCGCTGACGGCCAGCTGCCGGGCGACTCCGGCCACCCCGATCTCGTCGACGGCGCCGCCCGCGATGAGCCGCAGCGCCCGCGCCACGAGGTCCCCGCGCACGTTCCACTCGGGGGAGGAGGGCGCCGCTTCGGGACGGCACCTGCGGCACGCGCGGAACCCCGCGGCCTCGGCCGCCGCGGCGATCCGGAAGAAGCGCACGTTCTCCGGCTTCGGCGTCCGCGAACCGCACACCGGGCGGCAGTAGACGCCGGTCGTGGTCACCGCGACGTAGAAGGAGCCGTCGAAGCGCGCGTCGCGGCTGGCCATGGCCCGGTAGTAGCTGTCGAAGTCGAGCACGTGGTCATTGTTCCCAGGCCGCGGCCGCCTGTCTGGCGGTCATCGGACATCGTGATGGGGCGGCCCGGGGGCCTTTTGGCAGACTCCTTGGCCCTCCGCGACGGCGCCGCATACGATGTCCCGGCGCGCACTTCCGAAGGTCTTTCCCGGCCGCCCGGGCCGAAGCCGGCCGCCGGCCGGCGCAAGGTGGGGGCTCGATGACGACCGATCAGCGAAACGGGCGGCACCGGCGGGCCGTGGTGGACCAGGGGGAAGCGGAACGTTTCGTCCGGCAGTTCCACGACGAGTCCGGGCTGGACGACGACGCCCTCCACGCCCGCCTGATCGCGGTGCGCCGGCAGATCGCGGAGACCGGCACCTACCGCCACACCCCCGACGAACTGGCGTTCGGCGCCAAGGCCGCCTGGCGCAACTCCGCCCGCTGCATCGGCAGGCTCTACTGGCAGAGCCTGCGCGTGCGCGACCGCAGACACGTCACCAACGCCGCGGACGTCGCCGCCGAGTGCCTGGCCCACCTGCGGGTGGCCACCAACGCCGGACGGATCAGACCGGTCATCACCGTCTTCCCGCAGGACGACGCCGAGGGCCCACCCGTCCTCATATGGAACGAGCAGCTCGTCCGCTACGCCGGCTATCTGCGCTTCGAAGGCGGCTACACCGGCGATCCCGCCGGGTTCGGGCTGACCGAGCTGGCGACCGCGCTCGGCTGGGAGGGCGCGGGCGGCCGCTTCGACGTGCTGCCCCTGATCATCCAGACCCGGGGGAACCCCTTACAGATGTTCGAACTCCCCCCGGAAGACGTGCTGGAGGTGCGGCTGAGCCACCCCTCCCTGCCGTGGTTCGAAGAGCTCGGCCTGCGCTGGCACGCCGTCCCCGCCATCTCCCATATGCGGCTGCGCATCGGCGGGATCTCGTACCCCGCGGCCCCCTTCAACGGCTGGTACATGGGCACCGAGATCGGCGTCCGCAACCTGTGCGACACCGACCGCTACGACGTCCTGCCGGACGTCGCCCGCAGGCTCGGCCTGGACACCTCCAGCAGTCGCACCCTCTGGCGCGACCAGGCGCTCGTCGAAGTCAACCGCGCGGTCCTGCACTCCTTCGACACCGCGGGGGTGACCATCGCCGACCACCACACCGAATCCGCCCGCTTCCTGCGCCACGTGGCCCGGGAGGAGCTCGCCGGCCGCAGCTGCCCGGCGGACTGGTCGTGGATCGTCCCGCCCATGTCGGGCGCGCTCACCCCCGTCTTCCACCGCTACTACGACGAGAGCCGGCCCCGTCCCGACTTCCACCTCGACGACGCCGCCCGGCTGCGGGCCCGGGGCGTCCCCGCACCGCCGCACCGGCGCTGCACCGGCCCCGGCCCCGCCCGGTGCGACGCGACGCGGCTCAACGGCTCGGGCCGGGCCACCCCGTGAGCCCGCCCGGCGGCCGGACGACGGCGGGGCCGGCCAGGAAGGGCGCGAGGTACTGCTGCAGGTCGACCGCGGCGTTGCTGACGATGAAGGGCCGCAGCCCGCGTCCCGTCGCGCTCGCGTAGCCGAGCATCAGCACCGGTTGCGTCAGCGCGTCCAGGGACAGCACCAGATCGGCCTCGTCGAAGCCCGCCGGGTCACCGAAGTCCTGCGAGGCCACCGCCTCGAACCGCATGCTCGCCTTGAACGTGAACAGCCCCGGCCGGGGGATGTGGCCGTAGAGATTGGGGTCGTCGCCCATCGTGGCCCACGCGTACCCCTTCTCGCGGGCCACCCGCATCGTCGCGAGGTAGAGGTGGCGCGGCAGACTCGCCTGCCGGGTCTCCTCGGTGACCGCGGACCAGCGCAGCCTCACCGCGCTCTCGTCCGGGCACTCCAGCGCGAGCGTGCCGCCCTCCAGGGCGTCCCCGCGGTAGAGGAACACGCCGAAGTACTTCTCCGGGCCGTACAGGATCCTCTCCCGGTGCCTGCGCGCGAAGGCCACGCCGTAGGGCATCCGGGCCACGCGGTCCTCGTAGAGGTCCAGGAACAGGCCGAGGCTTCCGGGCGATATCCGGTCCTCGACCACTTCCCGCAGGCCCTCGCGCGCGATCAGTCTGCGCGCCTGGTGCACGTACTGCCGGCTCTTGCGGGGCAGCCGGCCCAGGAACTCCTCCTCGCTCGCCCCCAGGGCGGCCCGCCACGTCACGGTCGACGGTTTGCGGACGAAGCCGCGCCGCGCCAGCTCGCCGTGGAGCTCCGGTGGGGGGTCGGTCACCCGGACGACGGCCACGGCTCCGGCGGGGGCCCGGGTCCAGGGGGCCGAGCCGAGCTCGTCCGCGCCGATCGCGGCTACCGGAAGACCGAAGTCGTCGATGATCTCCATGGACCCAACTCCCCTCGCCCTGACCTGGATTCAGGGTTCCGGGGTCTATCAGTCCCGTAGGTCGGGGTCAAGGAATCCGGGGCGCCGCACGCGGCAATCAGACCGGGGGGACCAAGGCGGCGTAGCGGTCCAGGACGCCCCGGTCGCCCCGCACCGCGAGCCGGCCGGCGGAGATCCGCCCCCAGAGGAACAGCATCAGATCGGACGCGGTACCGGACACCTCGACGTCCCAGGAACCACCGTCGCCGACCCGGTCGCCGGCCGGGCCACCGACCCGGACGTCGTCCCCGTCGAAGCACACCGTCCACACGCCGGCGCCGTCCGTCCGCCGGAAGCGGTAGCGCTCGCCGGAGCCGGGCGGCGCGGCGCTGCGGGCGCGGGCCCACGGCACCATCACCTCGAACGAGTGGTCCACGGCGTCCGCCGCGAGTGCGGCGTCGACGGGCCGGGGTGATCCCAGGGCGTTCTCCGCGTCCCAGCGGTGCACGGCCGCCTCGATCGTCTGCACCCGCAGCCAGAACCCGGTGGTCCGCTCCCGCGACCACGTCCACGCGGGCTCCTGCGGATCGCGGCTGCGGAAGAGCGCCTCCAGCGCGGCCGCCCCCTCCGCGAACCAGTCGGCCAGGCCCGGCGGCAGCGGCCCGCGGTTGGGCGCCTGCTCCGGCCGCGGCCAGCCCGCGGTGTCCTCGGGAAGCCCGGCGGAGAAGGCCGGATCGGAGGGGTCCGGCGGGCCCTGGAGCCGGTCCCGGATGATGTGCGCGACGCCCCGGTGCACGCTGCCCAGGTGCACGACCAGGTCGGACACCGACCAGCCGGGGCAGGACGGGACCAGCGGCGCCCCGCCGCCGGCGGCCGCCCGGCGGGCCGCGGCCTCGAACGCCCGCACCTCGCGGTGGAAAGCGGAAAGCCGGGAAGGAAGGTCCACGTGCCCCATCCTTCCCGCGACTCTTCCGGAACAAGCCGGTGAACCTGCTGGCCACGACGGCGCTCCTGAGGGATCTTGTACTGGCCGATCGTTTCGGCACCCTTCCGCGCTGCGGAGACGTCACACACGAGAGGACCTCAGAACTGTGAGCTCGCGAACCACGGGGGACCCGGGCGCCGGCACCGAGGGGTACAAACGCACCCTGGGCTCCCGGCAGATGCAGATGATCGCCATCGGCGGCACCATCGGCACCGGTCTCTTCCTCGGCGCCGGCACCGCGATATCGCAGGCCGGCCCCAGCCTCATCATCTGGTACGCCGCCGCCGGCATCGTGCTCTTCTTCGTCATGCGGGCCCTGGGCGAGCTGCTCACCCACGACCCGGTCTCCGGCAGCTTCGCCGACTACGCCCACCGCTTCCTCGGCCCCTTCTGGGGGTACGCCACCGCCTGGACGTACTGGATCATGTGGGTCACCACCGGCATGGCCGAGATCACCGCGGCCGGGCAGTACGTCAACTACTGGGCGCCCGGCTTCGACCAGTGGAAGACGGCGCTGATCTCCCTGGTGGTGCTCGCCTGCGCCAACCTGATCTCGGTGAAGATCTTCGGTGAGCTGGAGTTCTGGTTCGCCATCATCAAGGTCACGGCCATCATCGGCATGATCCTCATCGGCCTCGGCGTGCTCATCATCGGCTTCGGCGACGCCGGCGACACCGCGTCCGTCAGCCACCTCTGGGCCGACGGCGGAGTCGCCCCGCACGGCGTGTGGAACTCCCTGATGACCCTGCAGATCGTCCTCTTCGCCTACCTCGGCGTCGAGCTCGTCGGCGTGACCGCGGGGGAGACCAAGGACCCCGAGAAGAACATCCCGCGCGCCATCAACAGCCTGCCCCTGCGCTTCGGCCTGTTCTACCTCGGCGCGCTCTTCGTCATCCTGTCGGTCGTCAGCTGGCAGGAGTTCCAGCCGGGGACGAGCCCGTTCGTCGCCGCCTTCACCAAGATCGGCATCCCGGCCGCGGCCGGCATCGTCAACTTCGTCGTCCTCACCTCGGCGCTGTCCTCGTGCAACGCCGGCGGGCTCTACGCCACCGCGCGCATGCTGCGCACCGCCGGATCGAACGGCCACGGCCCCGCGGCCCTCGGCCGGCTCAGCAAGCGCGGCGTGCCCGCCACCGCCGTCGTCGTCTCGGCGCTGGTCATGGCCCTGGGCGTGCTCGTCAACGCCATCGACCCGGAGCACGCGTTCGCCTACATCACGGCGGTCTCCACCGGTGGTGCCATCACGGTGTGGAGCATCATCCTCGTCACGCACCTGCGCTACCGCCGGGCCGTGGCCGAGGGCAGGGCCGTCGCCTCCGGCTACCGGATGCCCGGCGCCCCGTACACCAACTGGCTCGCGCTCGCGGCCTTCGCCTTCGTGACCGTCCTGGTCGCCTGGGACTCCGACACCCGCATCGCCCTCTACGTCATCGCCGTCTGGTTCGTCCTGCTGGGCCTGGGATACCCGCTCGCCCGCAGGCGCCGGGCCGCCGTGGCTCCCGGGACGGCCGTGGAGGAGGCCGTGAAGTCCACCGCACGGAGCTGAGGGACCGGCGCCCCCGCCCGGGGGCGCCGACCGCCGGTCCCCCTTACCAGTTGCGGCTGAACGCTCCCGCAAACGGCACCCCGCGTGGCAGCATTTTCAGCACGGTCGGTGGTGACACGCGCCGACCCGAGGGGGGCTGAGTGACGTGCCGGAGCCTGTGAGACGGCCCTTGGGGATCGAGGGCATCGAGGCGCTTTTCCAGGAATGCCGCACCAGGGTCCAGGACGGCCGCGCGGGGCAGGGCGGGCGCGGACTGCCCGTGCTGGTGCTCGCCGGCACCCGCGGCAGCGGGCGCACCGCCGCGCTGGCCTGGCTCGGCTATCTCGGCTCCCACCGCCCGCACGCCTTCTACGACTTCGCCTCCGCCGGGCCGCGCCGGCCGCACGAGGTCGCGGGCCGCCTCGCCTACGGGCTCTCGCACCGCTTCGCCCGCCAGCCCGCCCTGCTCTTCCCCCGCCTCACCCTGGGCCTGCTCGTCGTCGACCCCGGGCTCTCGCTGGACGCCAACGACGCCCGGCGGGCCGGCCACCAGCTGCGCCGCGCCCTGCAGAACGCCCGCGAGAACACCGCGGCGGCCGACCGGGCCGCCGACGTCGCCGGGCTCCTGCAGGACCTCAACCTCCTGCAGATACCCGGCATCGGCCTGCTGGCCGGGCTGATCCGCCGCCCGCCGCGGCTGCCGCTCGGCATCGCCCGGCGCACCGGCTTCTCCTGGTACGCCGGCCCGCACACCCCGATCGACGAACTCGTCGCCCTCAACCGGCTGAGCAAGAGCGGCACCGACGTCGACCGGGCCGCCGTGGACCGGCGGCTGTGCGAGGCCTTCCTCGCCGACCTGCGCGGCGAGTACGCACGCCGCCGCCGCGACCGCAACTGCGTGGTCCTCCTGGACAACGTCGACGCCCCCGGAGGCCGGGACTTCCTCGACCTGCTCGTGCGGCTGCGCGACGAGAGCGGCGCCCCCGACCCGCTGCTGGCCGTCGCCACCGCCTCCGACACCGGAAGGATCCCCGGCCCCTTCGCCCGCGGGCCGGCCGGCGTGTGGATCCGTTCGCCGGAGCAGGCCTCCTACGCCGACTGGGAGCAGTCCGTCCCCGATCCGCCGCCCGACGCCTCCTGGCACTGGTACTGCGTCCAGCTGCGCGACCTGACCGCCGCCGAGGTCTCCCAGCTCGGCGCCGGGATCGCCGACCGTCTGCCCGAGGCGGCGCCGCTGGCCCACCGGCTGACGCGCGGTCACGCGTGGAGCGCCGGCCGGCTGCTGGAGGCGGCGGCGCGCATCCCCGGCCGCGGCGACACCGAGGCCCTGCTGCGCGGCATCCTCGCCACCCCCGTCCCCCGCGCCGACGACGACTCCGAGGCCCTGCCGCTCGACCGCGTCATCCTGCGCGACCTCCTGGACGGCATGAACGAGGAGCAGCGCGCCGCGCTCGTCGTGTGCTCCGCCGCCCGCGAGTTCGACGCCGCCTGGGACGCCGACCTGCTGGAGTCCTTCACCCTCCGCACCCGCAACGGCCTCGCCCGCGAGACGGGCACCCGGCTCTGGCTCCTCGACCCCGTCCCCCAGGACGCCGGCGCACGCGGCGGCCGCGGCTCGGGCTACCTGGAGAACACCCACCCGCGCCCGCTGTCCGCCAGACCCGTCCTGCACCCGTGGCTGCGCCTGCTGCTCCTGCAGGAGCTCGCCCGCAGCCGCTCGCGCTGGGACGAGACCCACGAGCAGCTGCAGGTCTGGCACATGCTCTACGGCCACCCGCTGGACGTGCGCTACCACGCGCTCGCCCTCGGCCAGCTCGACGACGTCGTCGACCACCTCGCCCGCAGCCTGACGGAACTGCCCGGCACCGACGCCTGGCTCTACGAGCTGTACGCGGTCACGGCCGCACCGATGCGCACGCCGGTGCTGCCCGAGCGGACGGCCACGCTGCGCGTGGACCGGCTCGCCGAAGAGCTGGCCCCGCGCTCCTTCGCCGAACGCCGGGCGCTGACCATGCTGGTGGCCGCCCTGTGGCTGGCGGGCGACGCGCGCAACCGGCTGCCGGCCGCGCGCCCCGAACTCAACGGCACCATCGGTTTGATGTTCCAGAGCCTGGCCATGCACTCCGATCCCCGCAGGGTGGCGCTCCGGCACGAGGCCGAGAAGTACATCTGAGCGCGTCCCGGCGCGTGACCACCGTCGTCCGCAAGGAGCCCGCAGCATGCCTGAGAACCCACTCGACGAACTGCCTCCCTGGTGGAAGGGGTGGCAGGGGCTCGCCGCGCTGGTCGTCGTCCTGGCCCTCCTGGCCGGCGGCGCCTTCTGGCTGCTGCGCACGGACGACGAGGAGGACCGCTGCGCCGACGACGTGCCGGGCCTCGTGTGGGCCGGCTCCGGCCGGGACCGCGAGTGCGTCGGCGTCCTCGACGAGACGCCCTACGCCTTCGCCCCCGAGCTCAAGGACATCACCGAGAAGATCGCCGCGGAGAACCGGCGCGTGCGCGACCAGTGGGAGAAGCCGGGTGCCGGCAAGACCCCCGTGCCCTACGTCAAGGTCGGCCTGCTGACCCCGATGACCGCGAGCGACAGCAGCGTGCTGCCCATCGAGGAGATCAGGAGCAGCCTCGAGGGCGCCTACACCGCGCAGTGCCGCGCCAACGCCTGCCCGTCCCTGTCCGCGGTGAACGCCACCGGCGTCCACGGGCGCGCCCCGCAGATCCAGCTCGTCCTCGCCAGCGAGGGCAGGAACCAGCTCCACTGGCGGCCCGTCGTCGAACAGCTCGCCGGCATGACCGGCGGGGACCATCCGCTGGTCGCCGTGGCCGGCATGGGGGTCAGCGTGCCCGAGACGCAGAGCGCGGCCGACGAGCTCTCCAGGCGGAAGATCCCCTCGATCGGCGCCGTCCTGACCGCGACCAACCTCAACTCGGAGCGCCTGTTCAAGGTCTCGCCCTCCAACACCGACTACGCGAAGTCGCTGCGGCAGCGCCTGGACCGGCTGCCCGCCGAACAGCGCCGCGGCTACCTGGTCTTCGACAGCCGGGACGACAACTACGTACGGACCATGCGCAAGGCATACGACGAGGTCTTCGCCGACTACATCGACAAGCGCCGGGTCTCCTTCGTGGGCACCACCGGTCCCCGCACCGAAGGCGTGCCCAGCCTGTTCTTCAACGCCTTCAACAACATCTGCCTGACCAAGTCCGAGCTGGTCTTCTACGCGGGGCGCGGCCGGGACCTCTCCGACCTCGTGCGGTCGCTGTCCTCGCGCAGCCAGTGCGGGCACGACAAGCCGATCACGATCCTCGCCGGCTCTCAGGGCGCGGTGCAGCAGGCGAACGACGTGATGGGGCTGCTCAAGGACAGCAGGATCACCATCCTGCAGGCCTCGGCCACCAACGCCGAGCAGTGGATCAAGGGGGTGGAGGCGCCGAGCGGCTTCAAGTCCTTCTACCAGAGCTTCCGCGACCTGAAGTTCCCCGACCGGCAGCTGACCGACGGCTACGCGGTCATGCACCACGACTCCGTGCTGACGGCCGTGTGGGCGCTGCGCATGGTCACCGGCCAGACCGGCCGGGAGACGCCGACCGTGCAGGACGTCTTCAACCAGCTCACCAACCTCCACGACGCCGCCGTGGTCCCCGCCGCGAGCGGGGACCTCAGCTTCGACGACGCCTCCGACGGCTGGCCGCACAACAAGCCGGTGCCCATCATCCAGGCGCCCGGCGGCTCCCCGGACTCCGGGCCCCTGTACAAGACCCGGTAGGCGGCGTCCCGGGCGTGCCCGGCCGGGCCTACCGCCCCAGCTTCCGCTTGAGCTCGGCCTTGTTCATGTTCGACCGGCCGTGGATGTTGCGGCGCTGCGCCTCGGCGTAGAGCTGGTCGTAGGTGGGTCCCTCGGAGCCGCTGTGGGAGCGCTGCCCGCCCCGTTTCGAGGAGGACATGTCCTGGGTCGAGGACTTGCTCGCCGTCTTCGACTCCCCGGACCTGGCCCGCTCCTTGTTGACGGTGCGCGCGGCGATCTCCTTGGCGCGCTTGGTGCTCTCCCCACGATCCTCGGCGCTCTCCTTGATGTGCTCGTACTGCCGTTCCCGCTTGGGGCTCGAACCTCGGGGCATGATGTCCATCCTTGGTGTGGTATGTCCTGGTGTCCCACCCTGCCCGCGGCCCCCGGCGCCTGCAACCGGTCGGCCCGGACGCGGACGCCGGCCCGGCGGGTCACCACAGGGCCAGCAGCGAGACCAGCCCGATGCCGGCCATCGTCCAGGCCACGTAGTCGCCGACGTGCCCGGAGTGCAGCCGCCGCAGCGGCGCGCTCCAGGGCACGGTCCGCGACGACGGGCCCACGGACCGGGCGGCGAGGGCGACGGCGAGCGCCGTCGACAGCAGGCCCAGACCCGCACCGGCCCACGTCCACCAGGCGTACGGGCCCTGCGGCCGCCCGGCCGGCCCGCCGTCGAGCACCGCCGCCGCGTAGCCGGCGTGGTCCATGAAGAACTCCGCCGCAGCCGTGACCGCGCCGGTGAGCGCGGGCACCGTCCCCACGGCGAGCGAGCCGGCCAGCAGGAGCGCCGCCACCGTCACCATGGGAACGGGAGGGCGGCGCACGCGGCGGCCGGTCTCGGGCTCCTCCCGGCCGCCGGTGGTCTCCGGCCCCTCGTCGTCCTCGCGTCCCGCCTGCCCCGCTCCGAGGAAGACATGCGCCGCCACCCGCAGCACCGCTGCGCCGGTCACCGCCGAGACGAGCACGAACAGGGCGGGCAGCCAGGGCGACTGCTCCTCCACGAGCGCCTTGCCCAGGCCCGTGCCGAACGGCGGCAGCCCGGCGAGCGCGAGCCCGCCGACGGCGAAGAGCAGGCCGGTGTACGGGATGTCGCGGCCCTTGCCGTGCAGCTCGCACTCGTCGACGCTGCCGTGGCGGTCGAGCAGGACGCCGGTGCACGCGAACAGCGCCGCCTTCGCCCCGGCGTGCCCGAGCACGTAGAGCGCGGTCCCGGCGATCCCGTGCGGGGTCAGCAGGGCGATGCCGACGAGGAACAGCCCGGTGTGCGCCACCGTGGAGAAGGCCAGCAGCCGTTTGACGTGCCGCTGCTGCCAGCACATCAGCGCACCGACGAGCGCGCTCGCGACCCCCAGGACCATCAGCGTGCGCCGGGCCCCGGCCGCGGGCACGCCGCCGGGCCCGGCGAAGACGGTCGTCCACACGCGTGCGGCGCCGTAGCCGCCCATCTCCACCATCACGCCGGAGAGCAGCATGCACACCGGTGTCGGCGCCACGGCGTGCGCGTCCGGCAGCCAGAAGTGGAACGGCACGGCCGCGGCCTTGACCAGCAGGCCCGTCAGCACCAGCACGAACGCGGCGACGACGAGCGCGTCCCCGCCGCGCCCGGAAGGCGAGGCCGCTCCGGCCGCTCCGACTGCTCTGTCCAGTTCCCGCCCGACCTGCGCCATGCCGAGCTCGCCCGTGCGCGCGTACAGCAGGCCGATGCCGAGCAGGGTCGCGTACCCGCCGAGGGAGTTGACGAAGCCGAACGTCAGCGCCCCCTGCACGGGGCGGGCCTCCTCGACGCGGTAGCCGGTCAGGGCGTATCCGACGACGCCCATCAGCTCGAAGAAGACGAACGCGTCGAAGAGGTCCCCGGTCAGCGCGAAGCCGCACATGCCGCCCTGGAAGAGCAGCACCAGGGCGGGGAAGGCGCCGCCGTGGCCGTGCGGCGGCTCGTCGAAGTAGCGCCAGGAATAGGCGAGCACGGCGACGACCAGCAGCGAGGTGAGGGCCGCCAGACCCAGCCCCACGCGGTCGCCGACCAGGACGATGCCGACGCTGTGACCGCCCTGCGGCCGCCAGGCGCCGACCCAGGAGACCCCCGGGGGAGCGGCGAGCGCGGCGGCGGCGAGGGCGGCGGAGGCCGCGGCGGCCAGGCCCGCGACCGCCTCCGCCACCGGCCGGGGCACGTGCCGCCCCGCCGCCACCAGCACGGCCGCCCCCAGCAGCGGCACGACGACGATCAGCGGGAGCAGCCGGTCCACCGCGGCTCAGCCCTTCAGCTCGGACAGCTCGTCGGGGTCGACGGTGCCGTGCCGCTTGGCGGTCTGGACGACGAGGGCCAGCAGCAGGGCGGTCACCGTCGCCCCCACCACGACGTCGGTGAGGGCGAGGGCCTGGACGACCGGGTCGACGACGGGCGCGCCGGTCGGCAGGTCGGAGAAGACGGGCGCCGTGGCGCCCTTGCGGTAGCCGACGGCCAGCAGCAGCACGTAGGTGGAGGACTGGGTGACGGCCAGGCAGCCGACGGCGTGGACCAGGTTGCGGCTGGTGGCCATGCCGTGGACACCGACGAGGAAAATCCAGCCGGCGGTCAGGTAGGGCAGCAGGCTCACGCGGCGCGTCCTCCGTCCTGCGCGTCGTCCTCGCTCTCGATCTCCAGCGCCTGACGGAGGAAGTGCGCCAGCAGCACGACGACGGCCGAGGTGACCTCCACCCCGACGGCGGCGTTCAGCAGCGGCACCGTGCCGCCCGAGGAGAGCGTGTTGAACGTGCCCAGCGGCAGCGTGTTGGCCAGGTACGCCGAGCCGGCGATCAGCCCCGCCGCGCCCAGCAGGACGTACGCGGCCTCCCCGGTGCCGTCCGCCAGCTCGAACAGCCCCAGCGGGCGGACGCGCTCCAGCGCCTTGTAGTCGACGGCGACGTACAGCAGGTGC
The DNA here is from genome assembly GCF_051386455.1 of Streptomyces sp. URMC 124. NCBI lineage: Bacteria > Bacillati > Actinomycetota > Actinomycetes > Kitasatosporales > Streptomycetaceae > Streptomyces > Streptomyces sp. URMC 124. The sequence goes on along the minus strand of NZ_JBPQTS010000001.1, from coordinate 84,458 downwards.
AGGGACGTGGCGACGACCACCCCGCCCTGGAAACCGCCCCCGGGGCTGAGCTGCCCGTGCGCGATCACGTAGAGGCCGATGAGCAGGGTGACGGGCAGCACGAGGAGGCCGTAGCGGCGCAGCGCGGCCGGCACGTCGGCCGGCTCGGGCGCGCTGCGCCTCTCGCCGCGGGTCTGCCGCAGCAGGACGACGGTGCCGAGGACACAGGCGAACAGGACCGTCTCCTCGCCGAGCGTGTCGAAGGCGCGCTGGTCGAAGTTGACGGAGGAGACGGCGTTCGCGGTGTGCTGCTGCAGTGCGGCGCGCACCGCCCGGTCGCCGTAGGGGTGGTGGGAGCCGCCGAAGCCGGGCAGGTCCGTGCAGGCGGCGACGTACAGCGCCGCCGTGGCGAGCAGGCCGGCGGTCAGCAGCCACAGCCGCACCCGGCGCGTCACTCCCGCCGCCCGCCGCGCCGGATCTTGCGGACCGTCAGCAGGATCATCAGCGGGGTCACGGCCGAGCCCACGGCGAGCTGTGCGAGACCGACGTCGGGGGCCTGCAGGACGGTGAACAGCGCGGCGAGCGCCAGGCCGAGCACGGAGAGCACGACGGCCTGCCGGGCCGGGTCGCGCTGCAGCACCGCGACCGTGGCCGCGGCCGCGACGAGCAGCAGCACGACGGCGATCAGCACGTCAGCCATGGCGCACCGCCGCCGAGGTGACGACCCCTCCGGCGATCAGCAGCAGGCCGATGAGCACCAGCTTGCCCGTGGCGCGGCCGGGGCCGGTCGCGACGCACAGGGGGACGACCGTCGCCGGGGTGGCGATCAGGACGGCGGGGGTGAGCAGGCGCAGCCCCGGTGGGCGCTCGCCGGGCTCGTCGCCGAGGAGACGGGTGAAGACCAGCGTCCCGGCGGGCCCCAGCACGGCCACGACCAGTGCGAGGTCCACGTAGGAGGGCCGCCCGTACCCCTGGGCCAGCAGGAGGAGGACCAGGCACAGCAGGAGCGTGGCCATGTTCTGCGCGAGGACGCGCTGCCCGGCCGTGCCGCGCGCCGACCCCCACAGGCACGGGCCCAGACCGCCGGCGACGAGCGCGCAGGCCGCCGCCAGCCACCAGTTCACCGGTCCGCGGCCCGGCGGGCGCCGCGCGCGGCCCACGCCGAGACCAGGGCCGCGCCGGCTCCGACGGCGATCTCCAGCGTGTCGGCCCGGCTGATGAGGAGGGTCCACACCGCGGTGAGGCCGGCCCACCACGCGAGGATCTCCGCCGCGGCCCGGACGATGCCGCTCAGCATCCGTTCACCTCCGCTTTCCGCGGGAATGCCCCAGTATCGGCCTGACGGCCCCGCGAACCGCGGGACGTCGCCGGGGCGTGTCGCACCGCGTGTACCCGCGCCTTCGCGAGGTATGGCGGGCGGGCGCATGACCGGTGCGGGCGGGGGTACTCCGGGCTCCGGGGCGAGGCGGAAGGACGGCATGGCAGCGAGACCGCAGGAGGACGGCCCCGGCGGGCCCCGGCTCCCCGGGGCTGCGGCCGGCCCCGGAGGGCGCGACGAGACGCCCGAGGAGCGCGCGGACCGGCGCTGGGGCGAACTGCTGCAGGAGGTGCGGGTCACCCAGACGGGCGTGCAGATCCTCTTCGGTTTCCTGCTCACGGTGGTCTTCACCCCGCGGTTCGCCACCCTCGGCGACACCGACCGGGCGATCTACGTGACGACGGTCGTGCTCGGCGCCGCCACCACCGGCGCCCTGGTCGGCCCGGTCTCCCTCCACCGCATCGTCAGCGGCCGCCGCATCAAACCGGAGACGGTCATCTGGGCCGCCCGGCTGACGATGGCGGGCATCGTGCTGCTGCTGTGCACGGTCACCTCGGCCCTGACGCTGATCCTGCGGCTCGCCCTGCACAACAGCGCGGTGCCCTGGCTGGTGGCGGGGATCGTGGTCTGGCTGGTGCTGTGCTGGTTCGGGCTGCCGGGCTGGCTGCTGCACCACTACCGATCGAAGGAGTGACCCCACACATCCGTACGAGGGATTCGCCACGCCGGGCGTTTCCCCCGCCCGGGACCGGTCACCCGTAGCACTGTGGCGGGACGCCCGTACCCGTCCCGCGACGACCGCGCACCCCGGGCGAAGGGAGACCCATGTCCACGAAGGTGTCCGACCACCTCCTGCAGCGCCTGCGCGAATGGGACGTCGACCGGGTGTTCGCCTACGCGGGCGACGGCATCAACGGCCTGCTGGCGGCGTGGGGCCGGGCGGAGGACAAACCGCGGTTCATCCAGTCGCGGCACGAGGAGATGTCCGCCTTCGAGGCCGTGGGGTACGCGAAGTTCTCCGGCAAGGTGGGCGTGTGCGCAGCGACCTCCGGGCCGGGCGCCATCCACCTGCTCAACGGCCTCTACGACGCCAAGCTCGACCACGTGCCGGTCGTGGCGATCGTCGGCCAGACCAACCGCAGCGCGATGGGCGGCTCCTACCAGCAGGAGGTGGACCTGCTGAGCCTGTTCAAGGACGTCGCCTCCGACTTCTGCGAGATGGTGACCGTCCCCGAGCAGCTGCCGAACGTCCTCGACCGGGCGATGCGCACCGCGTACGCCCGGCGCACCGTCACCGCGCTGATCATCCCCGCCGACGTGCAGGAGCTCGACTACTCGCCGCCGCAGCACGCCTTCAAAATGGTGCCCTCCAGCCTGGGCGTCGCGCCCTACGCCCCGGTGCCCGCGGAGAAGGAGATCACCCGGGCGGCGGAGCTCATCAACGCGGGCCGGAAACCGGCCATCCTCGTCGGGCAGGGCGCCCGCGGCGCCCGCGCCGAGGTCGAGCGGCTCGCCAACGTGCTCGGCGCCGGCGTCGCCAAGGCCCTGCTCGGCAAGGACGTGCTCCCCGACGACCTCCCGTACGTGACCGGCTCCGTCGGGCTGCTGGGCACCCGCCCCTCCTACGAGCTGATGCGCGACTGCGACACGCTGGTCGTCATCGGGTCGAGCTTCCCGTACACCCAGTTCCTGCCGGAGTTCGGGCAGGCACGGGCGGTCCAGATCGACGTCGACCCCTTCATGGTCGGGCTGCGCTACCCCTTCGAGATCAACCTGGTGGGCGACGCGCGCGAGACCCTGACGCGCCTGCTGCCCCAGCTGGAGGCCAAGAAGCACGGAGACTGGCGGAAGGGCATCGAGAAGAACACCGCCCGCTGGTGGGAGGTCATGGAGCGGCGCGCCGCCGTCTCCGCCGACCCCGTCAACCCCGAGTACGTCTTCCACGCCCTGGACCCGCTGCTGCCCGACAACGCGGTGCTGACCGCCGACTCGGGCTCCGCCGCCAACTGGTACGCGCGCCACCTGCGCATGCGCGGCACGATGCGCGGCTCGCTGTCGGGCACGCTCGCCACCATGGGACCCGGCGTCCCCTACGCCATCGGCGCCAAGTTCGCCCACCCGGACCGCCCGGCCATCGCCCTGGTGGGCGACGGGGCGATGCAGATGAACGGCATGGCCGAGCTGATCACCGCCGGCAAGTACTACAAGGAGTGGCAGGACCCGCGGCTGATCGTGGCCGTCCTCAACAACCAGGACCTCAACCAGGTCACGTGGGAGATGCGCGCCATGGAGGGCGCCCCGCAGTTCCTGCCCTCGCAGGCCATCCCCGACGTGCCCTACGCCGACTTCGCCCGCTCCATCGGGCTCGACGGCGTCCGCGTGGAGGAGCCGGGCGGGGTCGTCCCCGCCTGGGAGCGCGCCCTCGCCGCCGACCGGCCCTTCGTCATCGACTTCCGCACCGACCCGGCCGTCCCGCCCATCCCGCCGCACGCGACCCTCGACCAGATCGAGGCCGCCGCCGCGGCGGTCCTCAAGGGCGACAGCGACCGCGCCGCCGTCGTCCGCCAGGGGCTCAAGGCGAAGATCCAGGAGATGCTGCCCGGCGGCCACAAACACCGCGGGCACGGGGCGGGTGACGGGGGATGAACCCGCTGCCGCGCAGGGGACGCAGCCGGCCGGCGGACCCGGCGCCGTACGCCCTCGACCGCATGGTGCGCAACGTCCGCCACGGCCGGTTCGAGCGCACCCTGTCCCTGCTGACGGCGGTGGGATCCCTCGTCACGGCGGCGGAGATCTACCTGGAGCACGACCGCGCGAGCTTCGGCAACCGCGTCATGTGGTGGCCGGTGCTGCTCGGGCCCGTCGGCGCGGCCGCGGGCATCGCCGGCTTCGCCAGCGAGCGGATGGCGAAGACCGCCCTGCCGCTGGCCTCGGCCGCCATCGCCGCCAACGGCCTGCAGGGCACGTACCTGCACGTGCGCGGCATCGCCCAGAAGCCCGGCGGCTGGTCGATGGCCCGGTACAACATCGAGCTCGGGCCGCCCCTGTTCGCGCCGCTGCTGGTGACGATGGTCGGCGGCATGGGCCTGCTCGCCGCCCTGCTGCGCAGGGAGCGGTGACGGTGACGACGCCCGGACGGCACGGGAGCGCCTTCGCCGGCCACGACGTCCTCGCCCACGCCGGCACCTGGGACGCCGCCACCTCCGGAGTCGTCCTCTCGCGCACGGCCGTCCAGCCGGACCTGCGCTTCTTCACCCTCGCCGAGGAGGCCGTGGCCGGACCGCTCTTCGACCACCTGCTGGCACAGTGGGACGACCCCAAGGTGCCGGTGCTGCAGATGATCGACGCCCGGCTCGCCGAACTGCAGACCGACGGCTGGCGCTTCGCCGACATGCCCGAGGACGACGAGGCCTGGCGGTGCTCGCTCGCCGCCCTCGACGCCGACGCCCGCGCCGCGCACGGCACCCCCTTCGCGGGGCTGACCCGCGAGCGGCAGGCCGCGCTCGTCCGGGCCGTGCGCGAGGCCGGCTCCGCACGCTGGCACGGCATGCCGGCCGGCCACGTGTGGGGGCTGTGGACGCGCTACACCGCCACCGCCTTCTACTCCCACCCGTGGGCGTGGAACGAGATCGGCTTCGGGGGGCCGGCGTACCCGCGGGGGTACGTGCGGCTCGGCCTGGACCTGCGGGAGCGGTGGGAGGTGCGCGAGCAGCACCCGGTCGACCCCGTCGCGGAGGGGCCCGAGGAGGAGCCGCCGCCCTACGAGCCGCTCCGCGAACCGCCGCGCTCTCCCGGGACGCGCCGCCCCTCCGTCAGGACCGCCGTCCGGGCGGCCGCCGCCACCCTGCGGCAGAGCACGGCGTCCCACCGGCCGGTCCGCGACCGCAACGCCTCCGCCTGGCTGCTCCCCCGCGGGGACACCCGCTTCGACCGCTCCCTCGTCGACGGCATGCGCCGCTACGCCGACGCCGACGAGGTCGACCTCGTCGTCATCGGCTGCGGCGCCGGCGGCGCCACCCTCACCCAGCGCATGGCCCGCCACGGCTGGTCCGTGGTCTGCCTGGAGGCCGGCCCGTTCTGGGACCCCGGCACCGACTGGGTCAGCGACGAGGCCGGATCGCACCACCTGTACTGGACGGAGCCGCGCGTCGTCTCCGGGGAGGACCCGGTGCCGCTCGGCGCCAACAACTCCGGCCGCGGCGTGGGCGGCTCGACCACCCACTTCGCCGGCTACGCCCCGCGCTTCCACCCCTCGGACTTCTCGACGCTCACCGACGACGGCGTGGGCGCCGACTGGCCGCTGGACTACGAGGAGCTGCGCGGCCCGTACGAGCGGATCGAGCAGGAGCTGCCCGTCGCCGGCCAGTACTGGCCCTGGGGCGACCCGCACGCCTACCCGCACGCGCCCCACCCCGTCGGCGGCAACGGCGAGGTCTTCCTGCGCGGGGCGGCCGCCCTGGGCATCGCGGCGCGGGTGGGCCCGGTCGCCATCACCAACGGCCGCTTCGGCAACCGCCCCCACTGCGTCTACCGCGGCTTCTGCCTGCAGGGCTGCAAGGTCAACGCCAAGGCCTCCACCCTGATCACGCACGTGCCCGACGCGCTCGCCCACGGGGCGGAGATCCGTGCGCAGTCGATGGTGACCGGCATCGAGCTGGACGCGCAGGGCCGCCTGGCCACCGGGGTCCGCTACGTGCACGCCGGGAGGGAGCGGCTGCAGCGCGCCCGCATGGTCGCCGTCGCCGGCTACTCCATCGAGACGCCCCGGCTGCTGCTGAACTCGGCGTGCCGCCGCTTCCCCGAGGGGCTGTGCAACGACTTCGACCTGGTCGGCCGGTACGTGATGGTGCAGGGCGCACCGCAGACCTCGGGCCGCTTCGCCGAGGAGGTGCGCGCCTACAAGGCGCCGCCGCCCGAGGTGTCCTCGGAGGGACTTCTACGAGACCGACCCCGCCAAGCCCTACAAGCGCGGCTTCTCCCTGCAGACCGTCTCCCCGCTGCCGATCGTCTGGGCCGAGCACGTGGCCGCCCAGGGCCACTGGGGCGAGGACCTGCGCACGTACATGCGGGACTACGTCCACTGGGCGACCCTGGGCGCGCTGTGCGAACTGCTGCCGCTGCCGGGCAACCGGGTGACCCTCTCGCAGGAGAAGGACCGCTACGGGCTGCCCGTCGCCCACTTCTCCTACAGCCAGTGCGACAACGACCGCATGCTGATCCGGGCGGCGCGCACGGTGATGGAGGACGTCCTGCGCGCGGCCGGCGCCACCGAAGTGATCACGATCAACCGGTACGCGCACCTCGTCGGAGGCTGCCGGATGGCCGCGGGCCCCGAGAACGGCGTCGTCGACGCGGACCTGCGCACCTTCGCCGTGCCCAACCTGCTCGTCACCGACGGCAGCGTGCTGCCCACCCAGGGCAGCGCCAACCCCGCCCTGACCATCATGGCGCTCGTCGACCGCGCCGCCGGACGGCTGGCCGCCGGAGCGCGCGGCGGCCTGCGCTCGCCCGCCGGAGCCCGCCGGTGACCCGCCCGGGCGCGGACGACCCCGCCGTCGAGGAGGTCACGACCGCCGTCTACACCGTCCCCACGGACGCCCCCGAGGCCGACGGCACGATCGCCTGGGACGCGACCACCCTGATCCTGGCGACCGTGCGGTGCGGCGAGACCACCGGCACCGGATGGACCTACGGCGCCCCCGCCACCGCCGACGTGATCACCGGCCGGCTCGCGGACGTCGTCACCGGCCGCTGCGCCTTCGACGTGCCGGCGGCCAACGAGGCGATGAGCCGCGCGGTGCGCAACACCGGCCGGCCCGGCCTGGTCGCCGGCGCCCTCTCGGCCGTCGACGTCGCGCTGTGGGACCTCAAGGCCCGGCTCCTCGGCCTGCCCCTGGTGCGGCTGCTCGGCGCGAGCCGGGCCGAGGTGCCCGTCTACGGCAGCGGCGGCTTCACCACCTACGACGACGACCGCCAGGACCGCCAGCTGCGCGGCTGGACCGAGGAGCTCGGCATCCCCCGCGTCAAGATCAAGATCGGTGAGGACCGGGGCGGGGCCGAGGACCGCGACCGCCACCGCGTCGCCCGCGCCCGGCACAGCATCGGCGACGGCGCCGAGCTCTACGTGGACGCCAACGGCGCCTACGCCCGCAAGCAGGCGGTCCGCGTGGCCCGCCACCTCGACGCCCACGGCGTCGTGTGGTTCGAGGAACCCGTCTCCTCCGACGACCTGACCGGCCTCGCCGGGATCCGTGGCGCCGTATTCGCCGACGTGGCCGCCGGCGAATACGGCTACGCCCTCCCGTACTTCGGCGCCATGCTCGCCGCCGGCGCCGTGGACTGCCTCCAGGCCGACGCCACCCGCTGCGGCGGCATCACCGTCTGGCTGCGGGCCGCCGCCCTCGCCGAGGCGGCCGGGCTGGAGATCTCCGGGCACTGTGCGCCGCACGTCCACGCACACGCCGCGGCCGCCGTGCCCAACCTGCGCCACCTGGAGTGGTTCCACGACCACACCAGGATCGAGTCGCTGTTCTTCGCCGGAGCCCTCGACCCGGGCGGGGGAAGCGTCCGCCCCGGGGCGGAGGGCACGCCCGGGCACGGCCTGGTGCTGCTCGCCGGCCGCGCCGAACCGTACCGGGTCCGGTGACCGCCCGCCCCCTCCGCCCCGAGCACCGGCCTCGGGACGGGACGAACACCGCCCCCGGGAAAGGAGTCCCATGAGCCAGACCGTCGTCATCACCGGCGCCAGCGCCGGGATCGGCCGCGCGACGGCCCGCATGTTCGCCCGCCGGGGCGCACGGGTGGCGCTGCTGGCCCGGGGCGACGGCGGGCTGGCCGCCGCCGCGGCCGAGGTCGCCGAGCTGGGCGGCAAGGCCCTCGTGCTGCCCACCGACGTGGCCGACCACGCCCAGGTCGAGGCCGCGGCGGACGCGGCGGAGGAGGCGTTCGGCCCGATCGACGTGTGGGTCAACGCGGCCTTCGTCTCCGTCTTCGCCCCCTTCACCCGGATCGAGCCGGACGAGTACGAGCGCGTCACCGCCGTCACCTACCTCGGCTGCGTCCACGGCACCCGGGCGGCCCTGCGCCGGATGCTGCCGCGCGACGCGGGCACCGTGGTCCAGGTCGGCTCGGCGCTCGGCTACCGCTCCGTCCCCCTGCAGTCCGCCTACTGCGGCGCCAAGCACGCCGTCAACGGCTTCACCTCGGCGGTACGGACGGAGCTGCTCGCCCGCCACAGCAACGTGCGCGTGACGGTCGTGCAGATGCCCGCGGTCAACACGCCGCAGTTCTCCTGGGTCCTCTCCCGGCTGCCGAACCACCCCCGGCCCGTCGCGCCCGTCTACCAGCCCGAGGTCGCCGCCCGCGCCGTCCTCCACGCGGCCGCGCACCCGCGGCGCAAGCAGTACTACGTCGGCGCCTCCACCGTCGCGACGATCCTCGCCGACAAGGCCGCCCCCGGTCTCCTGGACCGCTACCTGGCCCGCACCGGCATCGACGCGCAGCAGACCGACGAGCAGGTGCGGGCGGACCGGCCGCACAACCTGTGGGAGCCCGTGGACGACACCGGCGGGGGCGACTACGGCGCCCACGGCGTCTTCGACGCCGAGTCCCACGCGCGCTCCCCGCAGGCCGCCCTCGCCCGGCACCCGCTCCTCCTGCCGGCCGCGGCGCTGCTCGGCACGGCCGCCGCCGTCCGGACGCTGCTGCGGCGGCGCCGGGACTGACGGCCCGGTGTTTCCCCGCCGCCCGTGTGGATACCCAGGGGCCCGAAGCCCCGCCCTCCAGGAGGACACCCCCGATGACGGAATACGGCTACTTCCTGTCCACCGAGGAACACGGCCCCGCCGACCTGGTCGAACAGGCGCGCATGGCCGAGCAGGCCGGCTTCACCTCCCTGTGGATCTCCGACCACTTCCACCCGTGGAACTCCGCCCAGGGGCAGAGCCCCTTCGTCTGGTCGGTGATCGGCGCGCTCTCGCAGGCCACCTCCCTGCCCGTCCGGACGGCCGTCACCTGCCCGATCATGCGCCTGCACCCGGTCGTCACCGCCCAGGCGGCGGCCACGGCCGCCGTCCAGCTCGGAGGGGGCTTCCGGCTCGGCGTGGGCAGCGGCGAAGCGCTCAACGAGCACGTCCTGGGCGGCGCCTGGCCGCAGGCGGCGGTCCGGCTGGAGATGCTGCAGGAGGCCGTCCAGGTGATGCGGCTCCTCTTCGAGGGCGGCGAGGTCAGCCACCACGGCAAGCACTACACCGTGGAGAACGCCCGGCTGTACACCGTGCCGGACGAGCCGGTGCCCATCGACGTCTCGGCCTTCGGGCCGACCGCGACCGAGCTGGCCGGGCGCATCGGCGACGGCTTCATCACCATGGCCCCCGACGCGGAGGCGGTCGACCGCTTCCGGCGCAGCGGAGGCGGAGCCAAGCCCGTGCACGGCGGGCTGAAGGTGTGCTGGGCCACCGACCGCGAGGAGGCCGAGCGCACCGCGCACCGGCTGTGGGCCAGCGAACAGCTCCCCGGTGAGCTGCCCCAGATCCTGCCGACCCCGCGCCACTTCGAACAGGCGAGCGAGCTGGTCCCGGTGGAGCGCGTGGCCGACGCGGTCACCTGCGGGGACGACGTGGACGCGCACCTGGCCGCGGTGCGCGCCTACGCCGACGCCGGCTTCGACACCGTCTTCGTCAACCAGATCGGGCCCGACCAGCGCGGCTTCTTCGACTTCTACCGCAGCAAGGTGCTGCCGCAACTGCCGGACTGAGCGCCCCCGGCGCCCGGCCGGACCGAGGAAAGGGAGCTTCATGACCATGCGGATCGCGTTCCTGGCGGCACCCGAGGGTGTCGAGCAGGTCGAGCTGACCGAGCCCTGGCGGGCCGTGCTGGAGGCCTCCGGCGCGCCGCGGCTGGTGTCCACGAAGGCCGGTCGCATCCAGGCCTACCACCACCTCGACAAGGCGGACACCTTCGCCGTCGACGAGGACGTGGCCACGGCGCGCGCCGGCGACTTCGACGGACTCGTCCTGCCCGGCGGCGTCGCCAACCCCGACTTCCTGCGCATGGACGAGCGGGCCGTCTCCTTCGTCAAGGACTTCTTCGAGGCCGGCAAGCCCGTCGCGGCGATCTGCCACGCCCCCTGGACCCTCATCGAGGCCGGCGTCGTGCGCGGACGCACCCTGACGTCCTGGCCGAGCCTGCGCACCGACATCCGCAACGCGGGCGGCACCTGGGTGGACGAGGAGGCCAAGGTCTGCACCTGCGCCCCCGCCACCCTGATCACCAGCCGCAAGCCGGACGACCTCAAGGCGTTCTGCGCGGCCTTCATGACCGAGTTCCGCAAGGCGTCGGGCGACTGATGCCCGGTCCGGAGGACTACGACGCGGGGCCCTTCGTCCCCGGCGGGGCGGATCTGCGGGGCCTGCGGGACGCCGCGGCCGGCTGCCGGGGCTGCCCGCTGTTCCGCGAGGCCACCCAGACCGTCTTCGGCTCCGGCGACGCCTCCGCCCGGGTGGTGCTCGTCGGCGAGCAGCCGGGCGACCAGGAGGACCGCAAAGGGGAGCCCTTCGTCGGCCCGGCCGGAGGCGTGCTGACCCGGGCGCTCGCGGAAGCCGGCATCGACCCGGCGGAGGCGTACGTCACCAACGCCGTCAAGCACTTCAAGTTCGAGGTGCAGGCGCGCGGCAAGCGCCGCATCCACAAGGCGCCCAACCTGCACGAGATCAGCGCCTGCCGCCCCTGGCTCGCCTCCGAACTGCGCCTGATCGGCCCGGAGGTGGTCGTCGCCCTCGGCGCGACCGCGGGCAAGTCCCTGCTCGGCTCGTCCTTCCGGGTCACGCAGCAGCGCGGCGTCCCCCTGGCGCTGCCGTCACCGGACGGCGGCGGGGAGGGCGAGGGCACACTGGTCGCGACCATCCACCCCTCGGCCGTCCTGCGCGCGGACGCCGCGGCCCGCGCCGACGCCTACGCGGGCCTGGTCTCGGACCTCGGGGTGGCGGCCCGGCTGCTGCGTGACGGGAGCGCGTGAGGGGGCCGGGGCCGGGAAAGCACCCGGCGGGAAGGGCGTTTTCCTGCGCGGGAGCGGCCTTGCGCGACATGCTGAGTGCATGTCCGATCACAGCGAGCGAGTGCCGGGGTACCGGCAGATCAGGATGGCTGCGCCCGACGCCCCGGTCGCCGCCCTGGCGGACGAGGAGGCCTGGCGGGCACGCGAGGCGTACCCCGAGATCCTCGGGGGCGGCGGACCCGTCTTCGGCGTCGTGCGCGAGCGGGAGGAGGGCGGCTGGCAGGTGCTGACCCCCATCGGCGACCGCGCGCCCCAGGACTCCCGCGACACCATGGCCGCCCTCTTCCGCCGGGCCGCCCGCGCCGCGGAGGAGTCCGGCGACGGCGCCGCGGCGCAGGAGTACGGCGCGGCCGCCGAACGGCTGGACTGGGAAGCCGTCGACGAGATGACGGTGCGGGGCAGCCGCCACCGGGTCGTGCGCGCGGAGCAGTTCGTCCGGACCGGCCCCGACGGGCCCGAGCCGCCGCGCCCTTCGGACCCCGACCCGGCCGCGCCCGGCCGGTCCCACGAGGTGCCCGACCCCGTCGAGGGAATGGTCCTCGACACCCTCACGGCCACGGGCCTGTCCGAGGGCATCCTCAAGGCCGAGCTGCTGTCGCTGGTCCAGGGCCCCGGCACCGTGCCCCCCGGCGTGCGGGCCGACTCGCTGCGGGCCGCCGCCACCCACCCGGGCGGCGTGCTGCTCCCCGCCGCGTACATGATCACGGAGTACTCGGGCGGGCAATGGGAGCCCGTGACCACCGGCTGCCCCACGCCCCAGGCGGCGCGCGACGCCCTCGCGATGGACCTGCGGGTCATGGCCCCGGTGCTGCTGCGGCTGGACGAGGCGGAGCGCGAGGAGTACGCCCGGGCGGCGGACCGGCTGGACGCCGAGTGCGGCGCGGAGGCGGAGGCGGCCGGCCGGCGCTTCCGCGTGGTGCGCATCGAGCGCCTGGTGCGCGTCGGACCGGACGGCCCGGAGGGGCCGCGCCCCTCCGACCACGACCCCCAGCCGCCCGTCAAGGTGCACGACCTGCAGCTGCGCGAGCAGGGCCTGATCGGTGACGACGAGGACGACGAGGACTTCGAGCCTTCCGCAGAGGCGAAGGAGATGATGGCGCTCGCCCGCAAGGAGCAGGAGCGCAGGCGCCGGCTCGACGAAGCCGGGCGCGGCGGGGCGCCGCAGGGCCCGGATCCGCAGGACCAGGCCCGTCGTGCCTAAACTGGTGCCGTGCAGAGGGGGGTTGGCAGACGATGAGTGAAGAGAGGGACGGTCCTGACCGGCGCCGGCTGACGGTGGCGCAGAAGCTCGACCACCTGCTCAAGATGCGAGCCGGTCCCAGCGAGAACGGGAAGCCGTCCTACAAGAAGCTGGCGGCGGAGATCGCCGCGCAGTCGGGCGAGACGTTCTCCAGCGTGTATCTGTGGCAGCTGCACCGCGGCGAGCGCACGAATCCGACGCTGCGGCACCTGCGCGCGCTCGCGACCTATTTCGACGTGCCCGTCTCCTACTTCACCGAGGACGACGTGGCCCGGCGGATCATCGACGAGGAGGTGCTGGCCGGCCGCGAGCTGGACCAGGCCATGGCCGATGCCGGGGTGAGCGCGGTCTATCTGCGCGGCGACCTCGCGGCGCTCTCCCCGGAGGGGAAGCGGATGGCCGCCGACATGATCCGCCAGCTCCGCGAGCTGGAGCAGGGCACGAGGCGCGCGTAGCGCCCGCGGCTTCGCCATGCGGTTGAAATGCCCCAACTCTCAAGTTAGGGTCACTTCTTGTGTCGCCATAAGCTACGGTGAACCAACTATTGGTCAGCTTGTTCATATGAGTTAACGTCTTCGACTTCACGGTCCGGCCTCCTGAGACACATCACTACCCACGGCGTCACGGCAGCAAAGACCGGGCCGAGCGCGGGGGACCCGGGGGAGTGGCAATCGGCTCCGGGACGGCCCCGCCGCCTTACGGGGAGGGCACGCGCGTGCACGACATCCTGAAAGCCGCCGGTGACGGCCGGGGCCAGAGCATCCTCATCGAAGGCACGGCCGGCATGGGGCGCACCAGACTCCTGCGCCACGCCATGGACCAGGCCGGCGAGCACGGCCTCCACCTGCTCTCCGCACGGGCCCGCGCCTCCGAGCAGGACGTCGAATACAGCATCGCCCAGCAGCTCATGGCCGGGGCCCGGAGCATCCTGGACGGCACCGACGCGGGCCGGGAGGGCCCCGGCGGCCGGGCGGCAGCCGACCCCTGGGAGACCCACCTGAACTGCCCCGCCCCCTACGCCCCGCACGCCGCGCCCGGCGCCGGCGCGGTCCACCCGCTCGCCCGCCTGCTGTCCGCGGGCACCCCGCTGATGCTGGCCATCGACGACCTCCAGTGGGCCGACACCGCGTCCCTGCGCTGCCTCGGCTATCTGATGGCCCGGCTGGAGAACACCCCGGTCGCCCTCGTCGCCACCGTCGCCCTCGGCGAGACCCCCGGCGACCCGGTGCTGGCGGAGGTGCTCTCCTCGTTCCGCCACCGCGTCCTCTTACGGGACCTCACCACCGAGGACACCGCCCGGATCGCCGCCGCCACCTTCACCGTCCCGGATGCCGCCGACACGGCGCCCGACCCCCGCTTCGTCGCCGCGTGCCGCACCGCCACCGGCGGCAGCCCCTACCTCCTCGAAGCCCTCTTCCGCGTCATGCGCCTGCACGGCCTGCGGCCCGACGCCGACGCCGCCGGCCGCATCGGCGAACTCGCCCCGGTGGAGGTCGCCGACACCCTCCTGCCGCGCTACGACCGCGCCTACCCCGGCGCCGCCGCCGTGCTCCAGGCCACCGCCGTCCTCGACGGCTCCGCCACCACCCCCATGATCGCCCGGTTGCTCGGCCTGGACGCCCTGGACGCGGCCGACGTCGTCGACGCCCTCGTTCGTGCCGGCGCCCTCACCGGGCAGGACACCGTCGTCCGCTTCGCCCGACCGGTCCTGCGCACCGCGGTCCTGGCCCGCATCCCGCCCAGCCGCCGCGACGCCCTGCACGCCCGCGCCGCCCAGCTCCTGCACGAGTCGGGCGCCCCCGCCGAGCGGGTCGCCGCCCAGCTCCTGCGCGTCCGCAGCACCCTCGGCCTGCACTGGACCTGCTCCGTGCTGTGCACGGCCGCCGGAGAGGTGATCCAGCGCGGCGAGCCGGACCGGGCCCGGGCCTACCTCCACCGCGGCCTGGAGGAGTGCGAAGGCCGGTGCCGGGCCAAACTGCTGCGCGCGCTCGGCGAGATCGAGCTCGCCGCCGACCCGGCCGCCGCCGTCGAGCACCTGCGGCGCGCGCTCGCCCTCCAGCCCGACGCCGCCGGGCGCGCCGACATCCGTCTGTGCATCGCCCACGCCCTGCAGCTCCTGGGCCGCCCCGAGGAGGCCGAGCACGTCCTCCTGGAAGGGGTGGCGGAGGCCCGCAGCGCCGAGGAGCCCTCCGCGGCCGTGCTGCGCGCCGAGCGGTGCCTGCTGCGCGAGCTCAACCACGCGGTCGACGCGGCCGTCGAGGCGGACTGCGCCGGAGTGGGGGACCTGCTCCCGCTGGAGGCCGGAGCCACCCCGGGCGAGCGCCACACCCGGCTGAGCCTGGCGGCCCTGCGCTCCTCGCGCCGCGGCGAGGAGCGCGACCGCGCCGTCCACCAGGCCCGGCAGGCGCTGCAGGAGGAGCACACCAGCCTCGACTGGCGCATCGCGACCCGCACCGTGCCGCTGCAGGTGCTCGCCCGCGCCGACGAGCTCGACCTGGCCCTGTCCGAGTGCCAGGCGCTGCTGGACCGCGCCCGGGCCGAGGGCTCGCGCACCCTGCTCACCATCGCCCACAGCATGCGCGCCGAAGTGCGCTACCGCACCGGTGACATACCCGGCTGCCTGGAGGACGCCCGCAGCGCCCTGGAGCCCGCCGGGACCTCGCCCTCCGGGCACTGGAGCCGCACCGGCCAGGCGGTGGCGGCGGTCGTCGCCTCGCTGCTGGAGACCGGCGAGCTGCGCGAGGCCAACCGGGCCCTGAGCGACTTCGCCCTGGACGGCGACGTGCCCGGGGGCGCGGGCTTCGCGGCCCTGCTCTTCCACCGCGGACGGCTCCGCGTGGCCTGCGGCCATCCGCAGGCGGGGCTCGCCGACCTGCTGGAGTGCGGCCGCCGGCTGGCCGCCGCCGGCCAGCTCAACCCCGCCGTGCTCTCCTGGCGTTCCGAGGCGGCCCTGGTCCACGCCGCGCTCGGTGAGCGCGACGCCGCGCTCGTCCTGGTCGACGAGGAGCTCGCCCGCGCCCGCCAGTGGGGCGGCCGGCGGGCGACCGGCCGGGCCCTGCGGGCGAGCGGGCTGCTGGCCAAGGGCCTGGGCGGCGAGGAGGCGCTGCGGGAGGCCGTCGAGGTCCTGGAGGAGTCCTCCGCCCGGCTGGACCTGGCGCGGGTGCTCACCGACCTCGGCATCCTGATGCGCAAGTCCAGCCGGCTCGGCGAGGCGCGCGAGCACCTGCGGCGCGCGCAGTCGCTGGCCGAGCAGTGCGGGGCGGCCGTGCTGGCCCAGACGGCCCGTCAGGAGCTGCTGGTGGCCGGGGCCCGGCCGCGGCGGCCGACCGAGGTGGGCATCGACGCCCTCACTCCGACCGAGCGCCGCGTCGCGCTCATGGCGGTCGCCAAGTTCACCAACCGCGAGATCGCCGGGAAGCTCTTCGTCACCCAGCGCACCGTCGAGCTGCACCTGAGCCGCGTCTACCGCAAGCTGGCGGTGACGGGCCGCTCCGGCCTGGCGGACTATTTCGCGGAGCTGCAGGACGGTGGCCCGGCAGGGTCCGAGCGCTCCGCGGAGCGGGTCTGGCCGGAGGTCCGCAGCGGTGCCCGTGACCGGGCGGCCGTCTGAGGCGGCCGGCGCCGCGCGCCGCCGGCCGGGTGCGGTACCTCACGCGCCGCGCCGGCCGGCGAAGTCCAGCCGCTCCTCGACCGCGATGCCGTACCAGCTCAGCTGCCGCACCTTGTCGGGGTTGCTGGTCAGCAGCCTGACCCGGCCGACCCCGAGGGCCCGCAGCATCTGGGCGGCCGCGTGGTAGTCGCGGGCGTCGTCCGCCAGGCGCAGGCCGTGGCCGGTTCCGGCGCCGCCGGGGCCGCGGTCCTGGACGCTGTACGCGTCGAGCTTGTCGTAGAGGCTGAGGTCCGCGCCGCCCGTGCTCTCCTGGCGCAGGTAGATCAGGATGCCGCCGTCGGCGGCCACCCGCTGCAGCGACTCGTCCAGCTGCGGCCCGCAGTCGCACCGGCCCGAGCCGAGGACGTCGCCGGTCAGGCACTCCGAGTGGACGCGGACCAGCGGGACGCCCGGGTCACGGCTGTAGGACACCGCGATGTGCTCCAGGCCGTCGGAGAGCCCGTCGAAGGTGATGACGTGCGCGGTCTGCCAGGAGCCGTCGGCCAGGTGGAGCGGGATCTCGACGCGGGAGCGGATGCGGGCCCCGCCCCGGCGGGGGTCCGCCGGGGACGGGGACGGGCCCCACGTCTCGCCGTTCAGCACATCGCAGTTCAGCACTTCGGGCACGGCTGCCTCCCACGGAGATGCACAACCGGCGCGTCGTTCGCCCCGGGTCACTCCAGCATCACGGCCGGGGTGGTGGTGCACAGCACGGACCGGCCCGGTACAGCGACCGAAGCTTTTCCGCGCCGCGCACCGAACCGGGTGCCCGCGGGGGCGGGAATCAGGCGGTGCGCTCCGATTCCTGCAGCGGTGCGGCGGCCGCGGGCGCCTCCTCCTCCCCGGGCTGCCCGCCGTTGCCCGCGAACTTGCGGACCGCGGTGCGCAGTCCCGCGGCGATGCCGAGGAAGGCGCACACCGCGGCGATGACGTAGATGATGCCGAGCCCGCGGCTGTCGTTCCAGTCGTGCGAGGAGCCGTAGGCGGTGATGGCCGTGCCGAGGCCGGTCATCACGGCCACGGACAGCGTCTCGCACAGCTGCAGGCTGGAACTGGCCGAGCCCTCCTTGCCCTTGGGGGCCAGCGACAGGACGATCGTGGTGACGGCGGGGTAGACGAAGCCCATGCCGAGACCGGCGACGGCCCAGCCGACGATCGCGAGCGGGACGCTCTTGAGGCCGGTGCCGACGGCCAGGGCGATCAGGGCGTCACCGGCCACGAGGAGGACGAAGCCGAGGACGACGCGGGCGTGCCGGCCCTTGCCGCCGCTGCGGGTGTCCAGCTTGGCCTGCAGCCAGGCGCCGCTGACCCAGGTGAGGGCGCCCGCGGACAGCGCGAGGCCGGAGCCGAGCGTGTTGAGGCCGAGGACGCGGGTCATGCTGAGCGGGAAGAAGGACTCGCCTCCGTAGTAGGCGGCGCTGACCAGACCGCGCACGACCATGCCGGCGGGCATGCCGCGGCGGACGGTGAGCGTGCCCGCGGGGAGCAGCTTGTTCAGCACGGGCAGGGTGATCGCGATGCCGACCACGACCAGCGGCACCAGCACGGCGATGTTGCGGTTCTCCAGGCCGGCGAGCAGTGCGCCGACGCCGAGCACCAGCAGCACCGTCAGCGGCAGCCGGTTCTCGCCCGGCGTGCCGTCGCCGGTGGGCTTGAGCTTGCGCATCGCCGGCAGGGTGAGCAGCGCGGCGACGGGCACCAGGGGGACGAGGATCAGGAAGACCACGCGCCAGTTGGTGGCGCCCGCGATCGCGCCCGCGATGGCCGGGCCGAGCAGGGCGGGCAGCGTCCAGGCCGAGGCCACGAGCGCGAGCATCCGGGCGCGCAGGGCGTCGGGGTAGGCGAGGCCGACGATCAGGTAGGCCAGGGCCAGCACGCCGCCGACGCCCAGGCCCTGGAGGATGCGGCCCGCCAGCAGGATCCACCAGTTGGTGGCCACCGCGGCGACCACGCAGCCGATGACGAAGACGATGAAGGCCTGCACGTAGGGGCGGGTGGGCCCGGCCTTGTCGGCGCCCTGTCCGGCGGCGATGGTGCCGAAGAGGTTGGCGAGCATGAAGGCGGTGAAGGCCCAGCCGAAGAGGTGGACCCCGTCCAGGTCCTCGGCGGCCTCGGGCAGGACGGTCGCGACACCCAGCCAGAGGAAGGCCACCAGGGTGACGGACGTGATCAGCCCTAAGGACAGCGCGCGGTACTGCGGCGAGAGGACGCCGCCCTCGGCGGGGTCGGCGGCGGGCGCCTCGGTCTTGTCGGTCATCGGACCTCCGAACCAGCGGTACATAGGCAATTTGCTATTTAGGAGATCCACTATATAGGCGCTGTTTGATAGCCTGTCAAACGTGAGAGACACTGCGGAGGACAAGACGGACGTCGCCATGCTCCGGGCGCTCGGCCACCCCGTGCGGCTCGGCATCATGCGCGCGCTGGCGGCCGAACCCGAGACGTGCGCCTGTGACTTCACCGAGCTCTTCGAGGTCACCCAGCCCACCATCAGCCAGCACCTGAAGGTGCTGCGCGAGGCCGGCCTCGTGGTCACCCGCCGCCGCGGCACCCAGATCTGCTATTCGGTCCGCCCCGACGGGCTCGACCGGCTCCACCAGCTCCTGGCGGCCATCCAGCCGCCCCGGCTGGCCGCCGCCGGCTGACCGTACCGCCCCGCCCCGGTGCCCGCACGGTCACCGGGGCCCACGGCGCGCCGTCAGCGGACCGCCTCGAACATGACGATGGGCGGGTTGGCCAGGAACCCCTCCCAGTACGCGGCCCCGAAGCGCTCGACCGCCGCCTCCGGCACGTGCAGCGGCACCCACGACAGCTTCGTGAACCCCGCCGCCGCGAACGCCGCCTCGTACACCTCCGGCCGGATCAGGCACGTCTCGAAGGTGATCGGCGGCTCCAGCGCCGCGGTGACGCGGATCCGGGTGCCGAAGCCCGAGGTCTCCAGGGCGTCGAAGACGAAGCCGTACGGGTCGGGCCGCGGCCCCTCGAAGGAGAAGTGCGGGTTCTGCGTGACCCCGACGAACCGCCCGCCCCGCGGCAGCCGTTCGAAGGCGCCGCGGCACATGGCCGCGAGCGTCGCCTCCTCCCGCGCGTAGTTCAGCAGGTAGGCCGCGGTCACCAGGTCGAAGCGGCCGAGGTCCGGCAGGTCCGCGGCGTCCGCGGCCACGTAGCGGGTGCCCAGCGGCGCCCGCTCCTCGACCGCCCGCGCGGCCGCGACCATCTCCTCGGAGACGTCCGCGCCCACCACACGCCGCGCGCCCAGCATCTTCGCCTGGCGGGTGTAGAAGCCGTCGCCGCACGCCAGGTCGAGGACGTCCAGCCCGCTCACGTCGCCGAGCAGGGCCAGGAAGCTCGCGCGCTCGGGGTGGACCGTGGGCAGCGACCGCGCGTCCTCCCAGCGGGCTCCGATCACGTCGTACTGCGCAGCGGTGCGCTCTTGGGTCATGAGGGGTCTCCTCCGGTGGGCGGGGCCCCGGCCGCGACCGGCTCGGGGAGGGCGGTGGCGTCGTCCGCGGCCGTCAGCCCCGCCACGTCCTCCGGGCGCAGCGGAATGCGCGGCAGGGCCAGGCCGGTGGCGTCGCGCACGGCGGCCGCCACGGCGGCGGGGCTGGAGATGTTCGGCGGCTCGCCCACGCCGCGCACGCCGTAGGGGGCGTGCGGGTCGGCCAGTTCGAGCACGTCCACGTGCATCGGCGGCACGTCGTGGACGGTCGGGATCAGGTAGTCGGTGAACGAGGGGTTCTGCATCAGGCCGCCCTCGACGCGGATCTCCTCCATCAGCGCGAGCCCCAGGCCCTGCACCGTGCCGCCGTGGATCTGGCCCAGCAGAGCCTGCGGGTTGACGGCCTTGCCGACGTCCTGCGCGGTGGCGATCTCGACCGTCCGCACGAGGCCGAGCTCGACGTCCACGTCCACCACCGCCCGGTGCGCGGCGAAGGCGAACTGGAAGACCGAGTCGCCCTGCCCCGTACGCGGGTCCAGGGGGAACGTCGGCCGGTGGTGCCACTCCACGGTCTCCTCGACGGCCTCGTCGCCCAGCACGTCGGCCAGCTTGCACAGCACCTCCCCGCCGGCTCCGGTCACCGCTTCGCCCGACAGGCCCGTGGCGGCTCCGGGCCGTCCCAGCAGCCGCTCCGCGTGCTCCAGGACGCGGGCCCGCACCGCCTCGGCGGCCGCCTTGACCGCACCGCCGGTGACATAGGTCTGGCGGGAGGACGAGGAGGGGCCGGCCGAGCCGAAGGCGCTGTCCCCGAACTCCACCGCCACCTGCTCGACGCCCAGTTCGGTGCGGGCGATCTGGGCCTGGACGGTCACCACGCCCTGGCCGACCTCGGCCGCCGCGCTGGTGACCACCGCCCGCACCTGCCCGCCGCCGGCCTCCAGCCGCACCCGGGCGGTGGAGTAGTCGTCGAAGCCCTCCACGAAGCCGACGTTCTTGAAGCCGACGGCGTAGCCCACGCCGCGCACGACCGACTCGCCCCGCGAGGTGGTGCCGGCCAGGTGGCCGCCCTCGGGCAGCGACGGCCCGGGCATCGGCCGCTCCCGCACCCGGCGCAGGAGCTCGGCGACCGGCGCCGGGTGGTCCAGGACCTGGCCGTTGGCCACCGCCGAGCCCTCGGCGACCGCGTTGCGGATCCGCAGCTCCACCGGGTCCATGCCGAGCTTGCGGGCGAGCCGGTCCATCTGCGACTCGTAGCCGAAGCAGGCCTGCACGGCACCGAAGCCCCGCATCGCCCCGCACGGCGGGTTGTTGGTGTAGACGACGCGCACGTCCACCTCGGCGTCCGGCACCTCGTACGGGCCCAGCGAGCAGGTGGCGACGGTGCCGGCCACGGCGGGGGAGCTGGAGGAGTACGCGCCGCCGTCGAGGACGATCGACGCCTTGACGTAGACGAGCCTGCCGTCGCGCGTGGCGCCGTGCTCGTAGGCCATCTTCGCCGGGTGGCGGTGGACGTGGCCGACGAAGGACTCGCCGCGGGTGTAGCACATCTTCACCGGGCGGCCGGTGCGCAGCGCCAGCAGGCAGGCGTGCGCGTGCATCGACAGGTCCTCGCGCGCGCCGAACGCCCCGCCCACGCCCGCCAGGTACAGCCGCACCTTCTCGCGCGGCAGGCCGAGCGCCGCCACGACCTGGTCGTGGTCCACGTGCAGCCACTGCGTGGCGACGTGCAGGGACACACCGCCGTCCGGGTCGGGCACGGCCAGGCCGGACTCGGGCCCGAGGAACGCCTGGTCCTGCATGCCGACCTCGTAGACGCCGCGCACCACGACGTCGGCGGTGAGCGGCTCGCCGCGCGCGGCGCGGCCGCGGCGCAGGGGGACGTGCCGCAGCAGGTTGCCGCCCGCGTGCACGGCGGGGGAGTCCGCGGCCAGGGCCGCCTCGGCGTCGGTGACCGGCGGCAGCACCGCGTAGGCGACGTCCACCAGCTCCGCGGCGCGGCGGGCCGTCTCCGGGTCCTCGGCGGCCACGACGGCGACCGGCTCGCCCTCGTAGCGCACGGTGTCCACGGCGAGCACCGGCTGGTCGACGACCATCGAGCCGTGCAGGTTGCGCCCGGGCACGTCGCGGTGGGTCAGCACCGCGTGGACGCCCGGCAGCGCCAGCGCGGCGGAGGTGTCGACGGCGAGGATGCGGGCGCGCGGGTGGGGGCTGCGCAGCGTCGTGCCCCACAGCATGCCCTCCGCCTCCAGGTCGGAGGAGTAGGCGAAGGCGCCGCGGACCTTCAGCGGGCCGTCGGGGCGGGGTGCGCTGTCCCCGACCGTCCCGGGGGCGCGGCGGGGATGCGGGGCGTACGGGGTCACGGGCGCGACTCCAGGGCTCGCGTGCGGGCGGCGGCCAGCCGGACGGCTTCGAGGATGTGCCGGTAGCCGGTGCAGCGGCAGAGATTGCCCGCGAGGGCGTCCTTGATCTCCGCCTCGCCCGGGTCGGGGCAGCGGCGCAGCAGGTCCTCGGTGGCCTTGAGCATGCCGGGCGTGCAGAAGCCGCACTGCACGGCGCCGCAGGCGAGGAAGGCCTCCTGCACCGGGTGCGGCCCGTCCTCGCCGGCCAGGCCCTCGACCGTGCCCACGCTCCGGCCGTGGGCCTGGGGCGCGGGCACCAGGCACGCGCACACCAGCACCCCGTCCAGGTGGACCGAGCACGAGCCGCACTGGCCCTGCTCGCAGGCGTTCTTCGCGCCGTGCAGGCCGAGGCGCTGCCGCAGCACGTACAGCAGGCTCTCCGTCCCGGCCACGCCCTCGACGTCGCGCTGCTCGCCGTTCACCGTGAAGGTCAGGCGCATGACTCCTCTTCCGTCCGCCGGCGCGTGCGGTGCTCGTCCCACGCCCGGCCCAGGGTCCGGCGCGCCAGCACCGCCACCGCGTGCCGGCGGTAGGCCGACGAGCCGCGCACGTCGTCGGCGGGTGCCGTGGCCGCCGCGGCCAGCTCGCCGAAGCGCACGAGCACGCCGCCGGGCAGCGGTCCCCTCGTTTCCCACAACCGGCGCTCGGTGAGCTCGCCGGCGACGAACCGCTCGGCCTCCAGGGCCGGCAGGGGCACCGGCGCGGCCGAGCCGATGCCGGTGCCCACCCACGCGCGGGAGGGCCACAGCGCCACCGCGAACGAACAGGTCGCCATCACCACGGCGCCGCGCCGCGCGGCCTTGGCGTAGGTCTGCGGGCCCTCCGCCTCGCGCACCCGCACCGCGCGGATCAGCTCGTCCGGTGCGCGGACGGTGCGGCCCGGGCCGGTGTAGAAGTCCCGCACCGGCACCCGGCGGGCGCCGCGCACGGAGATCAGCTCCACCTCCGCGCCGCACGCCAGCAGCACGGGGTGGACGTCGCCGGTGGGGGAGGCGGTGCCCAGGGCGCCGCCCACCGTGCCGCGGTTGCGGATCTGGCGCGAGCCCACCGTGCGGGCCGCCGCCGCGAGGCCGGGCAGCGGCGCGGCCAGTTCCTCCGCGATCCGCGTGTACGGCACCGCCGCGCCCAGCCGCACTTCGCCCGCCGTCCGCTCCCAGCGGGCCAGGGGGGCGATCCGGGTGAGGTCGACGGCGGCCGGAGGGCGTTCGCGGCCCGTGCCGAGCCGCACCATCACATCGGTGCCGCCCGCCACGGGAACCGTGCCCGGGCGGGCGGCCAGGGCCGTAAGCACCTCGTCCAGGCGCTCGGGGAGCAGGAAGTCCATGGTGCGGGGGGTCCTGGTCCGCGTGCTCACCCGCGGCTGTCCCCGGCGCCCTTGACGCAGCGGAAGAGCACCCACGGCGGGTTGGCCGTGAAGTCGTCCCAGTACTCCGGGCCGAACTCCAGGACGCCGTCGGCGGACAGCTGCACCGGGCTCCAGGCGCAGTCGCGGAACCCGGCGGCCGTGAACGCCTCCTCGTACACCCGCCGGGCGGGCAGGTAGGCGCTGAAACTGACCGGCGGCTGCGAGTGGGCCGTGACCCGGATCCGGCCGTCGTGCGCCGGGTCCGCCTCCCGCTCGAAGGAGAAGCCGTACTTGTGCGGCTGCGGCCGGGTGAAGTCGTACTCCGGGCGCGCGACCAGGGCCCGCAGCTCGCCGCCCTCGCGCAGGTTGCGCGCGCAGGACCGGGCCATGAGCGCCATCGTCTCCGGCGAGTCGGCGTAGTTGAACAGGTACGCCGCCAGCAGCACGTCGAAGTCGCCCAGCCGCGGCAGCTCGGTGCCGTCGCCGACCGCGTACTCGACACCCAGCGGCTCCCGCTCCTCCGCCGCTCGGCCGACCTCGACCATCTTGGAGGAGATGTCCACGCCCAGGACGCGCCGCGCGCCCAGCCGCCGGGCGTACCGGCTGTAGACGCCCGTGCCGCAGGCGAGGTCGAGGACGCTGCGGCCCCGCACGTCGGCCAGCAGGCCCAGCACGCTGGGCCGCTCCACGAACCGGGTCGCCGGGAGCAGCTTGGCGAGCTCGTAGTCCCCGCCGATCCGGTCGTACTGCAGATCGTCGTGGGCGGCGTGCGCTGCGGGGCCGTCGGCGGCGTCGGTCATGGGGCGCGTCTCCTTCGTCCGGACGTTCAGGACTCCACGATTCCGTTCGCCGCGCGGCACATGGATCACGGAGCACCCCGTAACACGCCCCGGAGCATTTGGGTGCCGGTACCGAGACAACAGCCCGGGCCGGGCCAGACTGGCGCCGTACCCACGCGGCCGGGAGAGAGGCGGTGCCCATGGAAACCCGGGTCACGGAGATCGCGCCGGACGTCTACCGGCTGTCGACCTACATCAAGGAAGCGGACTTCACGTTCAACCAGTTCCTCGTCGATGCCGAGGAGCCGCTGCTGTTCCACTGCGGGATGCGGGCGCTCTTCCCGCTCGTGTCGCAGGCCGTGGCCCGGGTCACGCCGGTCGCGAACCTGCGCTGGATCACCTTCGGGCACGTCGAGGCCGACGAGTGCGGCTCGCTCAACTCCTGGCTCGCCGCCGCCCCGCGGGCCCGCGCGGCGCACGGGGCCATGGGCTGCCTGGTGTCCGTGAACGACCTGGCCGACCGCCCGCCGGTGCCGCTGCGCGACGGCGAGGTGATCGACCTCGGCGGGAAGCGGGTCCGGCGCCTGGAGACCCCGCACGTGCCGCACGGCTGGGACGCCGGGCTCCTCTTCGAGGAGACCACGCGCACCCTGCTCTGCGGCGACCTCTTCACCAGGATCGGCGACGCGCCCGCCCTCACGGAGCAGGAGATCGTGGGCCCGGCGGTCGCCGCCGAGGACGTCTTCGGGGCGACCTGCCTGACGGCCGCCACCGCCCCGGCCATGCGCCGGCTCGCCGAGCTGGAGCCGGTCACGCTGGGCCTGATGCACGGCCCCGCCTACAACGGCGACTGCCCGCAGGCGCTGCGGGACCTGGCCGGGGCCTACGACGAGCGGTTCACCGCCTCGGTGGAGCGCGAAGGGGGCCTGCGCTGAGGTCCCGCGGGCACGTCAGCGGCGCTCGCCCGTACGCCGCGCGGGGCAGGAGAGGTCGGTGCGCGGCAGCGTGCCCCGGGTCAGCCAGGCCGTCGCCGCGCCGCCCGCGCACGGCTCGGCCGTGAACCCGTAGACGCCGTGCCCTCCCCGGGCGGCGTCGACCATGACCGCGCGCCTGCCCAGGGCCTTCCGTACGGCCCGCGCCCCCGCGTACGGAGTGGCGGGATCACGGCGGTTCTGCAGCATGAGGATGTTGCGCGGGCCCCGGTCGCCGATGCGCCCGGCAGGCTCCGCCGGGCGGTACGGCCAGAAGGCGCACGGCCAGATGTTCCCGGTCATGGCCCCGGCGACGGGATAGCGCCACGCGTCGTGCTGCTGCGCCCGGCGGTAGGTCTCCACCGAGCGAGGCCACGGGGTGTCCTGGCACAGGACGGCCAGCATGGTCGGCAGGACCATCTGCTGCACCCGCGGCTCCAGGGGGACGGCCGCCTGCAGCGGGGCCAGGGCGTGCTCCGCCCCGGCCTCGCCGGGCGCCTGCGGTGCGCGGGCCAGGTAGCGCCACACGTCCGCCAGCTGCGGGAAGAAGGCGTCCGCGAACAGGGCCTGCAGGGTGATCTGGCGCAGGACGTTGTCGTCCACCGTGTAGTGGCCGACGTCCCTGGGACGGGCGGCGGTCTCCGTGAGCAGCCGGGCGTACGTCTCGGAGACCTCGTCGGCCGTCGCGCCCAGGTGGTAGACGGCGTCCCGCTCGGCGACGTACGCGGTGAGGTCCGGGAAGCGCTGCTGGCTTCCCGGACCGAAGGCGCGCAGGGCCTTCCACCAGCCCGCCCGGGCGTCGGGCGCACTGTCCAGGACCACCCGGTCGGTGCGGCCGGGGAAGGCCGCGGCGTACACGGCGCCGAGGTGGGCGCCGTAGGAGACGCCGTAGTACGAGATGCGCTGCTCGCCCAGCGCGCGCCGGATGCGGTCCATGTCCCGGGCGGCGTTGGCCGTGTGCATCGTCGGCAGCAGGTCACCGGCGTGCCGGGCGCAGGACCGCGCGATGCTGCGGTGCAGTTCGGCGGTGGCGGCGAACGGCTTGTCGGGGAGGGGCATGGACACGGGCGCGTGGCGCAGCTGCGCGGCGCTCAGCCGGCAGGAGACCGGGGTGCTGGTGAACAGGCCGCGCGTGTCGAAGCCGATGAGGTCGTAGGCCGCCCGCACGGACGCGGGCACGTGCGCCGCGAACCACAGCGGCATCGGCGTGCCCGGGCCGCCGGGGCCGCCCGGGTTGAGCAGGAGGACCCCGCGCCGGGGCCCGGGGCCGGTGGCCGCGAGCCGGGAGACGCCGAGCGTAATGCTGCGGCCGGCCGGTTGGGCGTAGTCCAGCGGCACCCGGACCGTGGAGCACTGCAGACCGCTGCCGGCGGGCGCCGCGACCTGGGCCGGGCACGGCCCCCAGCGCAGGCGGTGCGGTGCGGGCGCGGCCGGGCGGCCACCGGCCAGCAGCACCACGGCGACCGTGACTCCCGCGGCCCAGCGGCACGCCCGGCGACATCTCACGAAGGCCCCTCTCCACTGGATCTGACGGGGAGTTATGTCCGGTTGGTGCCTGCTTCAAACGGATCGGAGCGCCGGGTGGATCCGGTCGGCGTACCGCAACGCCCGCCCCGGCCGGCCGGCGGCGGTCCGCCTCCCCTTCCGCCGGGGACCCGGGGAGAGGCGGCGGGCCGCCGCCGTCATGCGCAGGACTCCGTCGCCTTGTGCTGCGGGTGCAGGCCGGACGGCGACGGCGGCCGCTGATCGCCCGTCACCAGGCGCAGGGCGCGGCGGTCGGAGATCGACAGCTTCCGGTAGACCCGGCTCAGGTGCATCTCCACCGTGCGCCGGGTCACGTACAGCCGCCCGGCTATCTCCTTGTTGGTGAGCCCCTCCGCCGCGAGCAGCGCGGTCCGGCGCTCGGCCGGGGTGAGCGAGGCGGGGCCGATCTCGGTGTCGCGGCGCGGGCGCGCCCCGGCCTCGACCATGTCCTGCCGCAGCTCCTGCACCAGGACGTGCGCCGCGCACTTCTCCGCCAGCGCGGCCGCGGCCCGCAGGTGCTCCCGGGCCTGGCGGGCTCTGCGGGTGCGCATCAGCTCGCGCCCCAGGTCGCGCAGCGCCCGCGCCTCGTCGAGCGCCGCACCCGCCTCCCGCAGCAGCTGCACGGCCTCGGTGAGCAGCGCCGCCCGCTCCTCGCCGGGCGCCAGCAGCCCCGCCGCGCGCAGGGCGACACCCACCGCGTGGGGCGCGCCGAAGGCCCGCGCGAGGGCCAGCTCCTCGCCGACGAGCTGCCGGGCCGCCTCCTCGTCGCCCAGCCGGGCGTGGGCCAGGGCCGCCTCGGAACGCCAGGGCCACAGCGCCGGGTTGGTCCAGCCGCGGTGCAGCAGCAGCCGCCCGCACTCCTCCAGGTCCGCCAGCCCCGGCCCGACCCGCCCCAGGGCGACCTGCAGCCGCCCGCGGTGGAAGAGCAGGCCCGGCAGCGTCACCGCCGGCACCGTGCCTTCCAGGCCGGGTTCCAGCAGGACCCGCTGCGCCTGGTCCAGCTCTCCGGACTCGTGCAGGGCGCTGCCCAGCCAGCCGCGGGCCATGGCGGAGCCCAGCCACTCGTGCCCGGCCGGCTCCGGGCCCCGCTCCAGCACCTCCTGCGCCGCGTCCAGGCACTCCGTCAGCCGGCCCGCGCGGTAGGCGCATTCGGCGAGGACGGCCCGGGCCAGCGCCGCCACGGTGCGCGAGCCCTCCGTGGTCGCCGCGCTCAGCAGGGCCGTGCCGTTCTCCAGGGCCTCCTCCTCGGCGCCCGAACGGGCCAGGACGAGGACGAGGCCCAGGCGCATCAGCGCGTGGTCGTTGACGGTGGCGGCCGGCTCGCCGAGCGCCAGGCGGGCCTGCTGGAGCGCCTCGGCCCGCTGCGTGCCGCTCCACTGGGCGCTCGCGGCGGCCAGCGCGGCCTCGGCCCGGCGCACCCACGGGCTCCGGGCGACCTCGCTGAGCTGCGCGGGGGAGGACGAGGAGGCCGGCGCGTGGTGCGTCCCGCGGCCTTCGAGGAGCTCGAGCAGGCCGCGCACGGCCCGGAAGCCCGCCCGCAGCTCCTTGGGGGCGCCCGCGCGGTCCAGCTCGGCCGCCTCCTGTTCCACGATCCGCAGCGCCTCGGCCACGTCGCCGGTCATGGCGGCGGCCTGGGCCAGGTCGAGCAGGGCCATGGCGCGGTGCCCGGTGTCGCCCCGGATCAGGTCCACCGTGCGGCGCAGGCGGGCGACCGCGGGCTCGGGGCCGTCGGCCAGCTCGATGTGGCCGAGCCGGCGCAGCAGCCCCGGCTCCTCCTCCGGCCCGCACTCGGCGAGGCCGCGCTCCAGGCAGACCCGGGCCTCGGCGAGCGCGCCGCCCGCGAGGGCCGCGTCGGCCGCGTCCACGAGCAGCCGCAGCGCCCAGCGCTCGCCCACGGGGGCGCCGGGCAGCAGGTGCGCGGTGATGCGCTCGCGCGGAGCGCTGCCCGCGTAGAGGGCCTTGGCGGCCTCGGCGTGCAGGCGCGCCCGCTCGCTGGGCGGCATCCGGGCCCGGAAGGAGGCCATGACCAGCGGCTGGGCGAAGCCGATGCCGTCCCGGCCCTCCGTCAGGATGCCCCGGCGCACCAGCCGGTAGAGCGCGTCGGCCGCCTCGGCGGAGCCGATGCCGACGAGCCGGGAGACCAGCGGGCCGCTCGCCCCGGGCGCGACGATCGACACCGCGTCGAGCACGGCGCCGACCTCGGGGGAGCAGCCGCCGACCCGGGTCAGCAGGGTCTCGGCGACCTCCACCGGCCCCAGCCCGGCCACGCGGTCGGCGGTGAGCTCCGCGGGCGCGAGGCCCGTGCGGCGCAGTTCGCGCAGCAGTGCCTGGAGCAGCAGCGGATTGCCGCCGGTGGCCGTGCGGCAGGCGCGGGTGAGGTCCTCGCCCGCGGGCTCGCCCAGGAAGGAGGACAGCAGATAGCCGACGCTGTCGGCGTTGAGGCCCTGCAGCACCACACGGCGGTGGAAGAAGGAGGCGACGCCGGCCGCGGACTCCGCGCCCCGGTGGCCCGCCGCTTCCTCCGTCAGGTCGGGGCGGTCCGTGCCGAGCGTGGCCAGCAGGACGACGGGCAGGCCCTCCAGACGGGCCGTCAGGTAGCCGAGCCAGCGCAGCGACGGGGCGTCCGTCCACTGCAGGTCGTCGAGCGCGACGAGCAAGGGGGCTTCGGCCGCGGCGGCCGTGATCCGCCGGTGCACGGCGGCGGCCTCCTCGGCCCCGCCGGCGCCGGCCGTCCCGCGCGCCTCCCCGGCTTCCCCGGCTGCGCCCGGCGGGCCGGGAAGCTGGTCGAGGATCTGGTGCAGGACGCCGTGGGCGCGGTCGCGCTCACCGGGTCTGGCGCGCGCCGAGACCGTGCCGAAGCCCCTGCTCCGGGCGGTCCTCAGCGCGGTGCGCACCAGGTGCGACTTGCCGGCGCCGATACCGCCCTCCAGCAGCAGGCTGGCCCCCATGCCGGCCTCCGCGGCGGACAAGGCCCCGTCCAGGGCCGTCATTTCGCTGTCGCGGCTGAGCAACAGTCTCTCCCTCCCCTCGTACCTGCCGGGCCGTCACGGCGCCCGGCCTCCGCTGCCCCGCGCGTCAGAAGCCGTCGAACACCCCGTGGTTGTGGCGCCCGCGCCAGGCCTCGGTGGCGACGCCCTTGAGCACGACCTCGACCACGTCCTCCGCGAGTGTCGCGGTGACCGGCAGGTGCCCGAAGAGCACCCGGTAGTAGGTGGTGGAGGCCAGCATGTCGAGCAGCAGGTCGATGTCGGCGTCGGGGCGGAGGTCCCCGCGCCGGATGCCGCGGCGCAGCGCCTCGGCGGTGGAGGCCCGTCGCGTGTGGAAGAAGCGCTCCAGGAACAGGCTCTCCAGCTCGGGGTGGTCGGCCAGGTCGGCCACGAGGGCGGGCAGCACGCGCCGCCCCAGCGTGGTGCCGAAGGCCTGGCTGAGCGTGCCGATGCCGGCGATCAGGTCGCAGTGGGTGCAGCCGGTGTCGGGGGTCGGGGTGGCACCCACCGTGGTGACCAGCGCGTCCACGACGAGGTGCTGGCGGGACTGCCAGCGCCGGCGCAGGGCCGGCTTGCTCGTCCCCGCCCGGGCGGCCACCGCTTCGAGCGTCAGGTTCCCGTAGCCCGACTCGTTGAGGATCTCCATCACCGCGGCGGGCACGGCTGCGTCGATACGGCCGTCCCGTGGCCTGCCTGTGCGCTGCTGACCGCCTTCGCGCGACTCGCGCGCTTCGGCCACCGCGCCGTTCGGGGTGTTCACCATGCGGCCAGTATAGGTAAGCTGCAATTGGTTCCGTCCCGGAACGTAACGAAACGTTGTGCTGGAGGTCGTCGTGTCGCAGGAGGTGAACCAGGTGGTGGAGGGGTCCGGCGACCCGCTCGCGCCGCCCGGCGCGGACGGCCCCCCGCCGCCGGCGAAGGCGGGCGCGGGTCCCGCGGAGAGCGTGTTCTTTGGAGCCCGCCGGGCGCTGACCCTCGGCGTCGTCCTGTCCGTGAGCATGGTCGCGTTCGAATCCCTGGGCGTGGCCACGGTCCTGCCCGGCATCGCGGACGACCTGCACGGGCTCGGCGCCTACGGCTGGGGGCTGTCGGCCCTGATGCTCGCCAACATCGTCGGCACGGTGGTCGCCGGACGCGCGGCCGACCGGAGCGGTCCCGCGCGCTCCATGGCCGTCGGCGTGCTGGTCTTCGCCCTGGGCTGCGCGGTGGCGGGCGCGGCGGTCTCCTGGCCGCTGTTCCTGCTCGGCCGCGCGCTCCAGGGCCTGGGCGTCGGGGCTGTCATGAGCATGGTCTACACGGTGATCGGGCTCGCCTACCCCGAACACCTCAGGGCCCGCATGTTCGCCCTGCTCTCCTCCGCCTGGACCGTCCCCTCGCTCATCGGCCCCGTCGTCGCGGGCACCCTCGCCGGCCTCACCGGCTGGCGCGGCGTCTTCCTGCTCATGCTGCCGCTGATCGCCGTCGCCGCCGCCCTCACCCTGCCCCGCCTGCGCCGCCTCGACCGCCCCGCCGCGGCCCCCGCCGCCGGCTCCGCCGGACCCTGGTGGCGCGGCCCCCTCGCCGCGAGCGTCCTCCTCACCGCGGGCACCGCGCTCTTCCTCCAGGCGCTGCTCCTGAAGAACCTGCTCCTGCTGATCCC
Organism: Streptomyces sp. URMC 124; assembly: GCF_051386455.1. Lineage (NCBI taxonomy): Bacteria > Bacillati > Actinomycetota > Actinomycetes > Kitasatosporales > Streptomycetaceae > Streptomyces > Streptomyces sp. URMC 124. Next base: position 53,135 of record NZ_JBPQTS010000001.1, on the reverse strand, counting down.
GCTCGCCCTCGTGGGCCTGGCCGTCGCCGTGCCCGCCCTGCGCCGGGTGACGCCCGCCGGCACCCTCGGCCTGCGCGCCGGGCTCGGCGCCGGCATCGGCATCCGCTTCCTGCTGTGCGGCGTCTACTTCGGCAGCGAGGCCTTCCTCCCGCTGGGCCTGCAGGAACTGCGCGGCGTGAACGCCTCCCTGGCCGGCCTCGGCCTGTCCGCCGGCGCCATCACCTGGGTGGCCGGCTCCGCCTGGCAGGCCCGCCGCGACGGCCGGGCGCAGGGCCGCACCGGCAGCGTCACCCTCGGCTTCGCCGTCCTGCTCGCCGGCCTCGCCGTCATGGCCTGCGCCGTCCTCGCCGAGGCCGTGCCCCCACTGCTCGCCGTCGCGGGCTGGGCCCTCGGCGGCGTCGGCATGGGCATCGCCTTCAACGCCGCCACCACCGACACCCTCGAACAGGCCCCCGCCGCACGGCAAGGGCTCGTCAGCGGCTCCCTGCAGCTCGCCCAGACCCTCGCCACGGCCCTCGTCTCCGGCATCGGCGGCGCCGCCGTCGCCATGGCCCACCGGCACGGCGCGACCACCCGGGCCGGGCTCGCCCTCACCTTCGCCCTCACCGCGGCGCTCGCCCTGGCGGGCGTCCTGCTCTCCCGGCGCCTGCGCCCCGCCCCGGCCGCCTGACGGCCGGCCCCCGCACCTCACCCCGCACTTCCGGGGGCCCTTCCGCCGGGGCGCCCGCTCCCGAGGCCTGCACACCCCAAGGCCCCCAGACATCAAGGTAAGGAGTCCGACCGTGGAGAACGTACTGCTGCTGGGGCTGAGCGCCCCGGCCGACGACGACCCCTACGGCGACCCGCTGCTGCGCGCACTCTCGGCCCCCGGTGCCTCCGGCACCCGGCTCGTCGTCAGCACGGCGCCGTCCGTACTGGCCCGGGCGGGCAGCGAGATCATCGCCCCCTCGCACCCCGTCGCCGACGCCCTGCGCCAGATGGCCTCGCTCGCCGACGGCATCGTCATCACCACCCCCGAGACGGACGACGCCCCGCCCACCTCCCTGCGCACGCTCCTCAACTGGCTGACGTGGCCCGTCGAAGGCTCCCCGCTCATCGGCAAGCCCGTCGCGGTCATCACCACCTCCACCGCCCCCGCGGCCGAGCCCGAGCCGTACTGCGAGACCGAGCGCATGCTCTTCTCCGCGGGCGCCACGATCATCGGCCCGCGCACCGTCGTCCCCCGCGTCGACCGCGCCCTGCGCGAGGAGGCCGACGGACAGGTCTCCTTCGGCGACCCCGGCGCGGCCGTGCGGCTGCTGTTCCACATCCACCGCACCGCCGCGGCGGCGCGTGAGCACTCCGGGCTGCCGCCCGCGGACGACTTCCGGCCGTGGCTGCTCTGACCGCGCACGCGCGAAGGCCCCGGCGGCGGGTGATCGCCGTCGGGGCCGTCGCAGGAGCGGTCGTCGCAGCCGGCCGTCAGCCGGCCGTGCAGCGCAGCATCGCCAGCGGCGGGTTGGCGAGGAAGTCCTCCCAGAACTCCGCGCCGTACTTCGCGACGCCGTCCTCGGGAACCTCCAGCGGCACCCACGTCACGTCCCGGAAGCCGGCCGCCCACAGCGCGCCCTCGCACACCTCGCGCCGCGGGTAGTTGGTCACGAACTCGACGGGGGAGTCCAGGAGCGCCGTGATCCGCACCCGCGGCCCCACCTCGCCCTCGCCCACCGGCTGGTAGCGGAAGCCGTACTTCTCCGTCGGCGGCCCGTCGAAGCGGAAGTCCGGCGCCTGGGTGAGGACGAAGAACTCCCCGCCCGGCCGCAGGCTGCGGTGCACGCCCCGGCACATCCACTCCATCGTGGCCGCGTCGTCGGCGTAGTTGAGGAGGTAGACGGCGGTCGCCACGTCGAAGCGCTGGTCGAACAGGGGCAGGTCGGCGCCGTCACCCACCAGGTACCGCACCCCCAGGGGGTTGCGCCGCTCGATGCCCCACGCGGCGGCCACCATCGTGTCGGAGACGTCGACGCCGAGGACCTCCGCGGCACCCAGCCGCTTGGCCTGCCGGCTGTAGAAGCCCGTGCCGCACGCCAGGTCCAGGACCGACTTGCCGCTCAGGTCCCCGAGCATCCGCAGGAAGCTGTCCGACTCCGGATAGCGGGCCATGGGCAGCGACTTGAAGCCTTCGTAGGTCTCTCCGATGTCGTCGTACTGCTGCACGGTCATGTGAGTTCCTTCTCCAGGGGGGTCTCGGAGGCGGCGCCGGCGCCGGGTGCGGGCCGGCGGCGCAGCCGGTCGCCCGCCAGGGCCATGCGCCGGCCCTGGTGCCGGGCGGCCGCCAGCGCCTGATCGGTCGGCAGGACCCCCGCCGACCGGGCGTGCGACGTGCCGTACGGATTGCCACCGGCCTCGAACACCACGGGATCGGTGTAGCCCGGCGGCACCACGACCGCACCGCAGTGGTGCAGCACGTGGTGGAGGGAGAGGAGCGCCGACTCGCTGCCCGCGTGCGGGCGGGCGGTGCAGACGAACCCGCTGGCCGGCTTGCCCGCGAGCGGCCCCGGCCCGGCCGGGGGCTCCAGCGTCTGAAGGAATCCGAGCAGCGGCGCGGCGACGGCGCCCGCACGCACCGGCGCGCCGAAGACCACCGAGTCCGCCCAGGCCACGTCGGCGGGGTCGACGGCGGCCGCCGCCGGGGCGCCGCCCGCACGCGCGGGCAGGCACGACTCCCGCCGCACGCCCGGCCCCGTCAGCCGGCGCAACCGCACCTCGGCACCCAGCTCCCGGGCCCCGGCCGCGCACTCCTGCGCCAGCAGCCGGACCGTCTCGTCCTCGGCGCAGTGGACGACCGTCACCCGGCTGCGGACCGCGCCGGCCGGGACGAGGGGGCCGCCGGAGCGCGCCCGGGCGGCCGCCTCGGCCAGCCGCCGGCCCAGCTCCCAGGCCGCGGCCCGGTCCTCCTGCGCGACGCCGCCGTCGCGCAGGGCGGTGACCGCCAGCCCGTACGGGTTGCCGCCCACGCCCTGCCGGGACGGACCGGCGGGATCAGCCGGGTGGTCCGGATCGCCCGGGAGGCCCGGACAGGCGCCGAGGGTCCAGGCCCCCCAGTGGTGCGCCGACTGATAAAGCGTCAGCAATGTGGCCTCGCGGCCGCCGTGCTCGCAGGTCGAGGCCGTCATCCCCGTCACCACCCGGTCGGTCAGCAGCCCGTCCCACCACAGCTTCGTCGTGCCGTCCAGGAACCGCTTGAACGGCGCGGAGACGTTGCCGAAGTACGTGGGCGAGGCCAGCACCAGGCCGTCGGCCCACAGCACGTCCTCCGCCCCCGCCTCCTCGTGGGGCGACGCGGGACCGGCGCCGTCGTCGGCGACGCGCAGCAGCCGCACCTCGGCGCCGTACGCCCGCGCCCCGGCGGCCGCCGCCTCGGCCAGCGACCGCATGGTGCCGCGCCTGCTGTGGTAGACGACCGCGACCCGCGGGGTCACGACACCCCCTCCGGCTCCGGCCCGCCGGGCAGGGGCCGGGTGCGCAGCACCATGCGGACGTCGTCGCCGAGCCGCGTCACCTCGTCCAGCCGCAGGCGCAGCGCCTCGCTCAGGGTGCCCGCGCCGAACCCGTCGAGCACCGCGCGCCCGTCCCCGCCGAGCAGCACGGGGGCGACGTAGGCCACGACGCGGTCGAGCATGCCCCGCGCCGCGAACTCCGCGGCCAGCCGGGCGCCGCCCTCCAGCAGCACCGAGCGCAGCCCCTGCTCGTACAGCGCCTTCGTCAGCGCCGTGAGGTCCAGCCGTCCGCCGGGCTCGGGCAGGGCCAGCACCGTGTGGCCGTGGGGGAGTACGGGAGCCGCCGCCGACTCGCCGACGACCACGAGGGTGGGCGCCGCGTCGTCCAGGACGCGCGCGTCCGGCCGGATGGCGCCGGTGCGGTCCAGCACCACCCGCAGCGGCGGCTCGCCCGCCACGCCGTGCCGCAGCCCGAGGTGCGGGTCGTCCGCCCGCAGCGTCCCCGAGCCGACGAGCACCGCGTCGTGCGTGGCCCGCAGCGTGTGCGCGTCGGCGCGCGCCTCGTGGCCGGTGATCCAGCGCGAGGTGCCGTCGGGCGCCGCCGAGCGGCCGTCGAGGCTCCCGCCGAACTTCCAGGTCACGCACGGCCGGCCGAGCCGGGTGGCGGTCAGCCACAGCTCGTTGGCCCGCTCCGCCTCCTCGCGCAGGACGCCGCCGACGACCTCGACCCCGGCGGCGCGCAGCCGCTCGGCGCCGCCCGCGTGGCCGGGCACGGGGTCCGGCACCGCGTACACCACGCGGGTGACCCCGGCCGCGAGCAGCGCGTCCGCGCAGGGCCCCGTGCGGCCCTGGTGCGCGCAGGGCTCCAGGGTGACCACGGCCGTCGCGCCCCGCGCCCGGTGCCCGGCCGCGGCCAGGGCCTCGACCTCGGCGTGCATGTGCCCCGCGCCGCGGTGGTAGCCCTCGGCCACGGCGGCGCCGGACGCGTCCAGCAGGACGCAGCCGACCACGGGGTTGGGGCTGGTGCGGCCCAGCGCGGTCACCGCGAGCGCCAGGGCCCGCCGCATCGCCTCCCGTTCGGCGGGCGAGGCGCCGTCCGCGGCCGTCACGGCGTCTCCGCGAGACGGAAGCCCATGGCGTAGATCTCGCGCTTGTACCAGCCGTGCCGGCGCCGGACGCGGGCGAGGTCGCCGAAGCGGGTGAAGCTGCCGCCGCGGGCGATCCGGTAGGCGCCCTGGGTGACGGCGAGGTCGTCGGCGATCTCCTGCCCGCCGGGGTAGGCGGCGTAGTCGTCGGCCACGTACTCCTCGACGTTGCCCGCGAGGTCGTGCACGCCGAACGGCGAGCGCCCGGCCGGGAAGATGCCGATCGGGGTGGTCGACAGGGGGCCCTCCTCGACGGTGTTGGCGGCCCCGGGCCGGAAGTCGTCGCCCCAGGGGAAGTCGCGGCCGTCCCCGCCGGAGGCGGCGTACTCCCACTCCGCCTCCGTCGGCAGCCGGAAGGCGCGCCCGGTGCGGGCCGCGAGCCAGGCCGCGTACGCGTCGGCGTCCTCGGGCGTCACGGTCCACACGGGGTGGTTGGCGAGCTGCTCCGGGTAGACGCCGAAGCGCCAGGTGGTCGGCAGCCCGGTGCGGCCGGTGTCCTCCAGGAACAGGCGGTACTCGGCGTTGGTGACGGGGTACAGGGCGATGCGGAAGGCCGCGAGGTCCGCCTCGTAGACGGGGCACTCCTTGGCGATCCACTCCTCCTCGACCCCGGCGTGGCGCCAGCGGTCCAGGACCGTTGCCACCTCGCCGGGTTCCAGGCCGAGGCGGACCCGGGCGGCCGGCACGTCGGCCATCGGCGGGTCCTCGGGGCGGATCCGCGGATCGCCGGTCAGCCCGAGGACGGTGCCGGCGGCGTGGCGGCGGGCGAACGGCTCGGCGGGGTCCTCCGCGATCGCGACGAGGGTGTCCGGCTCGGCGGCGAGCAGGTCGCGGTGGCCGGCCAGGAGGTACTGCGGGCCGCGCGGCACGAAGGCGTCGGGCAGGCCCATCGCGGCCCGGTCACTGAGGGTGTTGGGGTTGGCGAGGACCACCGGTGGCGTGCTGCTGGTCATGAATGGTCTCCCGTGGACGGTCGGAGGGGGCTGCCGGTCGGCCGCCCGCCGTCTCCGGCGCGGCGGAACGTGCTCACCAGGTAGGCGAGGCCCCCGATGGCGCGGGGCACCCGGTGGGTCGCCACGGGGGCGAACCCGTGGCCGGCGACCAGGGCGGTCAGCTCGTCCTCGGTGAACTCGCGGTAGAGGCGGCTGCCCTCGTTGGCGTAGAGGCCGCCCCTGCCGTCCGCCGCGTGGAAGACGGAGAGCGTGAGGAGGCCGCCGGGGCGGAGCAGTGCGTGGACGCGGCGCAGGTACGGGCCGTACGTGGCGGGGTGCTGGTGGTGGAAGCACCCGTTGTCCAGCACCGCGTCGTACAGCGCGGTGCCCGGCAGGTCGAGGGCGGCGGTGGCGAAGAACCGGACGCGGCCGGGGTGGAGGCGGGTGAGGGTCTCCCACTGGGGGGAGACGACGAGGTCGATGCCGGTCACGCGGTGTCCTGCGGCGAGCAGGAGGCCGGCGTCGCGGCCGTGGCCGGTGCCGATGTCGAGCACGTCGGCAGGGGCGCCGGTGCCGGCGCGGGTGCGGAGGGCGTCCATGAGCAGGCGCGGCGCCCGGCGCATCGCCTCCTCGCCGGTCCAGACGTCGCGGCCGCCCGCGTAGTGGTCGCGGAAGTCGCTGTGCAGGACGGCGGCGTAGAGGGCTTCGTCGAGCGGTACGGCGTCGGTGCGTTCGACCGTATACCGGTCGGCTATGGAGTGGCTTGCGCCCATCGGTGCACGGTCCTGTCGTGGTTCTGGTGCTTGGTGCTTGGTGCTTGGTGCTTGGTGCTTGCTGCTCGTGTGCTCGGGGGTCTGCTGTGCGTCCTTCGAGCGGGGCCGGGCATGGGGCGGTCGCGGGGAAGGCGGGCGAGCAGTCCTCGCCTTCCCCGCGACCGGTGCGGATGCCCGTCCTAGACGACGGGCGTGAAGTACACCTGGCCGTCGTAGGAGGACGCGGCGAAGGCCTTGCGCTCGGCGTCCCAGGTGAGGGACGAGATGCCCGCGGTGGTGGGGCGCACGACGGCGGTCCACTCGCCGGCGGTGCGGTCGTAGAGCGCGATGCGGCCGTTGTAGCTGCCGGAGGCGACCACGCGGCCGTCGCCGGAGGCGGCGACGCACTTGATGGAGTGGGTGTGCGGGGTGTCGAGGACCTCCGCGCGCTGCTGCGGGTCCCAGATGCGCAGCTTCAGGTCGCGGCTGACGCTGGCGAACCAGCCGTCGCCCAGGCCCGCGCAGCCGTTGGCGATGCGGTCGTGCGCGTCCTCGATCGTGGCGACCTTCGTGAGGTCGGAGATGCGGTACCAGGTCGCGGAGGCGTCGGCGGCCACGGAGAAGATGAGGTCGCCGGAGACCGCGACGCCCTTGACGGCGTTGGTGTGCAGCGGCAGGTCCTCGACGTGCTCGGCCTCGCCGGCGGCGGTCAGGCGCAGCAGCAGGCCCTCGCCGGTGTAGGCGCCGACGACCGCGTAGGAGGCGCCGTCGCGCTCGAAGGCCGCGCCGCAGTTGAGCGGGGAGCGGTGCTGGTGCAGCTCACGGCCGGTCAGGGCGTCGAAGACCTTGCCGAGCTGGCCGCCGGAGAGCACCAGGCCGCCCAGCGGGGTGAGGAAGTTGCACAGGCTGCCGGTGCGGGCCACGACCTCGCCCTCGTGGTGCACGACGCCGGTGTCGCCGCGGTGCACGATGCCCGCGTCGCCGATGGTCAGCGTGCCGGAGGCGGTGGGCAGCACGGCGTTGACGCCCTGGGTGGGCGCCACCTCGGCGGCGTCCCAGGCCTTGGCCTCGTAGTCGTAGCCGCGGTAGCCGGCGCCGAAGGTCGCGAAGACCAGGCGGGAGCCGCCGGCGAAGGCGCAGGAGCGGGGCCAGACGTCGTCGGGCAGGGCGGTGGTGTCGCGCCGCTCGGGCATGCCCGAGGCGACGTCCCACAGCTGCATGGTGCGGTCGTAGCTGAGGCTGACCAGCAGGTTGCGGGCGTCGTCGAGGACCAGGCGCTTGATGCCCGCCTCGTGGGCCGGCAGGACGGTGCGCTCGGTGGGGCCGACGACGATGATCTGCCCCTCGTCGTTGCCCGCGAAGATCGTGCCGCCGGAGGAGATGGCGATGGTGTCGGTCTCGATGCCGTCCATGTCGAGGTCGGCGATCAGCCCGCCGGTCTCCAGGGACCAGCGCTTGATGGTGCCGTCGTCGCTGGAGGAGATGAGCTCGTCGCTGTCGCGGGCCCACTCCACCGAGATGACGTCGGCGGTGTGGCCGGTGAAGCGGGCGACGAGCTTGCCCGTGAAGTCGTAGACCCGCACCCGGTGGTCGCGGGAGGCGGTGGCTATGAGCTCCTTGGACGGGTGGAAGACGGACATCTCCACGTCGTCCTCCTGGTCGGCCAGGACCGCGACCAGGCGCAGGTCCGGGACCGTCCACAGGCGGGCGGTGTAGTCGCTGGAGGAGGTCACCAGGTGGCGCCCGTCCGGCGAGAACGAGCACTGGTTGGCCAGGTGGTCGTGGAAGGAGCGGGAGATGGCCGTTCCGGTCCGCTGGTCCCAGCAGATGACCTGGTTGTCGTAGCCGGCGGTGGCGACGTAGGCGTCCTGCCATGCCGCGATGCCGCTGATGGGTCCCCGGTGCTGGATCACGCTGTTCCTTCCACGAGTTCGATCGAGTGGCCGCCGTACTCGGCCTTGGCGCGCAGGTAGTGGTCGTTGTTCTCGTTACGGAAGATTCCGGTACGGACCTGTTCGACGACCTCGATGCCGTACGAGGCGAGCTGGGCCGCCTTGTCGGGGTTGTTGGTGTGCAGTCTGATCCGCGTCACCCCGAGGGCCTGCAGCATCTGGGCCGCCGAGCGGTAGTCCCGCAGGTCGTCGGAGAAGTTCAGCTCGCGGTTGGCGGCGAACGTGTCCAGGCCCTGGTCCTGCAGGCGGTAGGCGTCGAGCTTGTTGTACAGCCCGATGCCCCGGCCCTCCTGGCGCAGGTAGAGCAGGACGCCGCCCGAGGCGGCGAGCAGCTGCATCGACTCGGTCAGCTGAGGGCCGCAGTCGCACCGCGCGGAGCCGAAGACGTCGCCGGTCAGGCACTCGGAGTGCAGCCGGACCAGCGGGACGTCCGCGATCGGTCCGAACTGCACGGCCACGTGCTCGAGGCCGTCGCCGAGCCCGGTGAACGTCACCATCTGGCCGGGCGTCCAGGCCCCGTCGGCCCGCTGCACCGGGATCTCGACGCGGGCCCTGATGCCCACGGCGCCCTCCGGTTCCACCGACGCCCCGTGCAACGGGGTGTCCTCCCCATTGAGTGTTTTGGGCACTGCTTCCTCCCGTAGAACGAGCACGCCCCGAACCCCAGGGCGCAGTCACAGCATGAGTGCGGAGGGCAGCGCGGACAGCACGGTCCGTACCGGTACGGGTACCGAGATCATTTGACAGCGGTACCGAACCATCCGGTCTGTTCGTTGGGAAGTCCGAAGCTTTTGGAACGTCAGTCCTCCCGTGCGATCCGGACTGTTCGGGATCTTCGGTCAGGCTTCCTTGATCGGAAACCGCTCATCCGGTTCTGTCTTGGTCCTATCGGAACCGGAGCCTAGGGGCCGTGGAGCCCGTCGGATACGCCGCGTCGCCTGCCGGTCGAGCCGCTGCCCGGCCTCACCCCTTCGGGCTAATCTCCGCGTCGTCGGGAACCGCTGCGGGGCACCGGGCGGGTACTCCGCGCACCGGTACTGCGACCTGCGCAACCACCCCCCGCCGGGGTCCCCGCGCTGCTACCGTCGCGCGGCATGGAGCAGCTCTTCAGCGACGACGAACTCGCCCTCATCGCGGCGGCCGCGCAGGAATCGGGGATGGACCCGCGCGACTGGGTCCGCGCCGTGGTCCTGCAACTCCTCACCGACGACGAGTACATGGAGGACGAACCGCCCGCCTCCGGCGGCCACCGGGCGGGGGACGGCCGCCCGCCGTACCGGGCCGACATGGAGCACGCCGTGTGGCCGGTCACCACGCACCGCGGGTCCGGCAGGAACATGCACGAGCTGCATCACGCCGGATGCTGGGTACCGAAGGGGGGCGAGAGGACCATGTCCACCGCGCAGGCCCGCGAAGAGCTCCTCACGCGCAACGCCCACCCCTGCGAGGCCTGTCAGCCGGAACGGTTCCTTACCCCGCTGGTCTAGCCGTCCGCCGCAAGTGCTGCCGACCCGCGCGGCGGCCCGCGCACGAGCCCTGGCGGGGCTCCGCGCACGGGCCGCCCGTGCGGTCCGTCCCTCCGCCGGCCGTTACGCGGCGGAGCCCTCCGCCGTCCCGTCCTGCGGGGTGAGGACGGAGGCGACGTAGCCCGCCAGCCCCTTGGCCGTCGGGTAGTTCCACAGCACCGTCACCGGCAGCCGCACACCGAGCAGCTTCTCCAGCTGGGCGCAGACCCGCATCGACATCACCGAGTCGAGCCCGAGGTCGGTCAGCGGCCGCTCCGGGTCCAGCTCACCGGCCGGCATCTTCATCTCCCGCGCGAGCCGGCCGACGATCTCCTCGCCGACGCGGGCGGCGAGCACGTCCGCCGGCAGCTCCCGCCACCGCGCCGGGTCCTCCCCGGCGGACGCCGGTGCGCCGTCCGCGCTCAGCGGCTCCTGGCCGGTCGCGGCCGTGTCGTCGCCCGCCGTCCCGTTCTCGTGCAGCGCCCCGAAGCGGGTGCCCGGCAGCCACGCGCGCAGCTGCCCGTGCTCGTCGCTGATGACGATGTCGACGGTGTCGGTCGCCGGGTCCACGAGCCGGATGTCGACCCAGCCGGTCTCGGGGGCTTCGCCCACCACCCGTACCTCACGGATGTGGGCAGGCATGCGCACCATGGGCGGGCCGCCGTAGATGACCGGGACGATGCCGAGGGCCGCGTCCAGCAGCGGCGCCCACGTGACCTGGTCGCCGGGCACGGCGGGCGCGTGCACCCGGGCGCGGATGACGCCCTCGCCGGTCAGCAGCTCCTCGACCGTCCACGGCCAGGCGATGCCCTCCACGCCGATCGCGTCCAGGCGCCCGATGACGACCGAGGGATCCGCCTCCTCCAGACCCCGGGGCACCGTCACGGAGACCATGCCGGCGGGGAACGGCGGGGCGTCCTCGGCCATCGTCGACGAGGTGGTGTGGGTCAGCCAGTTGCCCGGGCCGGAGGTACCGGAGGGGCCCGCCGGGCGGGTGCTCAGCCGCAGCGTCAGCCCCTCCTGCACGACCTGCACCTCGCGCGGGGTCGCGAGCGCGACCGGGAACTTCAGGGAGACGTCGAAGAGCGCCTTGCTGCCGCCCTGTCCGGGCGCGGCCTCCAGGAAGGTGTGGATGATCGAGGAGGCCGGGACGATCGAGGTGCCGTGCAGCGCGTGCCCGCCGGGGAACGGCCGCACGGCGTCGTCCAGATAGGTGTTCCAGATGCGCAGCGGCGTCGAGGCCGCCACGTCGACCGGCGGGCCGAGCAGCGTGTGCCCGGTGACGTCGTGCCCGTGGGCGACGACGGCGGCCGCGGGCAGCACGGCGTCGGTCCAGTAGCGGCGGTGCTGCCAGGCGATCGGGGGCAGCTCCGCGATCCGGCCCGCCGGGTACTGCGCGCTCCAGTCGACCTCGGCGCCGTGGCCGTGCAGCGAGGCGAGGTTCAGCAGCAGCGTGCGCAGCTCGGGCTTGTCGCGGCGCAGGGTGTGGGCGACGTGGCCGCCCGTGACGTCCATGTGGGCCAGGGTCTCGCCGATCGAGTGGGAGACGACCGGGTGGGGGGAGACCTCCAGGAAGCGGCGGTGGCCGTCCTCGACGGCGGCGGTGACGGCCTGGGCGAGGCGGACGGGGTTGCGCAGGTTGGCCACCCAGTAGCCCGCGTCGTGGGGCACCTGCGCCCGCGGGTCGTCGAGCGCGGTGCTGTAGAGGGGCACCTGCGGCGTACGGGGCCGGAGGTCCGCGAGGGCCTCGCGCAGGCCCTCCGTCAGCGGGTCCATGTGGGCGCTGTGGAAGGCGACGTCGGAGTTGACGGAGCGGACGGGCACGCCCTCGGCCCCCCAGTCCCGCACGAGCGCGGCGACGGCCTCCGCGTCGCCCGAGAGCACGGCCGAGCCGGGGGAGGAGGCGATGGCGGCGCAGACGGCGGTGTTCCCGGCGAGCTTGGCGGCCACCTCCTCGAAGGGCAGGCCGGCCATGGCCATCGCGCCCTTGCCGGCGACCCGGCGCAGCAGCGTGGACCTGCGCCCGCTGAGCCGGGCGCCGTCCTCCAAGGTCAGCGCCCCGGCGACGACGGCCGCGGCGATCTCGCCCACGGAGTGGCCGATGACGGCGGCGGGCCGGTGCCCGTACGAGCGCCACACCTCGGCGAGCGCGACCTGCACCGCGAAGATCATCGACTGGGCGCGGTCGACGGCCTCGAAGTCCCCGGAGACGATGGCCTGCCGCGGCGAGAAGCCCAGCTCGGTGCGGAAGACGGGCTCCAGGCGGTCGATGACGTCCGCGAACACGGCGTTGCCCGCGAGCAGTTCGCGGGCCATGCCGGACCAGTGCGAGCCGTGACCCGAGAAGACCCACACCGTTCCGTCGCCCGAGCCCGGGCGGACGGTGCCCTCGGCGACGTTCTCCAGGTCCCCTTCCCCGGCCTCCTCGGCCTCCTGGGCGGCGACGGCCCGCAGGGCGGCCACCAGTTCCGCGCGGCCGTCCGCCACCACGGTGACCCGGTGGCCGAGGTGGGAGCGCCGGGTGGCCAGGGTGTGGCCGACCGAGCTCAGCGGGGTGTCGGGGTGCCGCTCCAGCCAGTCGGCGAGGCGGCAGGCGTACTCGGCGACGCCCGCGCGGGAGCGGTAGGACAGCGGGAAGAGCTGCGGCAGCCCCGTCAGCGGCTCCTCCCCGCCCTCCTCGGCCGGTTCGGGCGCCTCCTCCAGGACGACGTGGCCGATCGTGCCGCCGTAGCCGTACCCCGAGACGCCCGCGCGCCGCGGGGTGTCGCCCTTGGGCCAGACCTGGTGCTCGGTCACCAGCCGCAGCCCCCACTCCTCCCACGGGATGTCCGGGCTGGGCTCGCTGGTGAGGACCGTCGCCGCCATCTCGGCGCGCTGCAGCATCAGCGTCGCCTTGATGATGCCCGCGACGCCCGAGGCGGGTTCGGCGTGCCCGATGTTGGACTTCACCGAGCCGATCCAGCACGGCTTGTCGGCGGGGCGGCCCGCGCCGAAGACCGCGTGCAGGCCCGAGGCCTCGACCGGGTCGCCGAGCCGGGTGCCGGTGCCGTGCGCCTCGATGTAGCCCGCCGTCGCCGGGTCCAGGCCCGCGGCCTTCTCCCAGGCCAGCCGGAGCAGATCGCGCTGCGCGTCGGGGTTGGGGGCCATGATGCCGCTGGTGCGGCCGTCCTGCGCCACGGCCGTCCCCTTGATCACGGCCAGCACGCGGTCGCCGTCGCGCGTCGCGTCCGACAGCCGCTTGAGGACCAGCACCCCGCAGCCCTCGGCCCGGCCGTAGCCGTCGCCCTCCGCGTCGAAGGGCTTGCTGCGCCCGTCGGGGGAGAGCGCGCCGGCCGCTTCGAGAGTGAGGGTGTAGGCGGGGGAGAGGATGATGTTCACGCCGCCCGCCAGCGCGAGCGAGGTCTCGCCCGCCAGCAGGGACTGGCAGGCCAGGTGCACGGCCACCAGCGAGGCGGAGCAGGCCGAGTCGAGGACGAAGCTCGGCCCGTGCAGGTCCAGCACGTGCGAGACCCGGTTGGCTATGCCGGTCAGCTGGGCGCCGATGCCGGTCCAGGGCTCGATCCGCGGCAGGTCCTCCAGCAGCCGGCGCCCGTAGTCGTCCGAGCAGGTGCCGATGTAGACGCCGGCGTCGGAGCCGGCCACCGAGCGGGGCGCCATGCCGGCGTGCTCCAGGGCTTCCCAGGCGACTTCGAGCACCAGCCGCTGCTGGGGGTCCATCAGCTCGACCTCGCGCGGTGCGATGCCGAAGAACTCGGCGTCGAAACCGTCGACGTCACCGATGAAGTTGCCCGGTCGTTCCGCCCTGCGCAACGCCTCGGTGAACTCCGGGCTAATCCTTGTGTAGGCCCGCCACCGGTCCTCCGGAGTGGATTCCACGGATACCTTGCCACCGGCCAGGAAGTCCCAGAAGGATTCCGGGGAGTCGATACCGCCGGGGAAGCGGCAGCCGATGCCGACCAGGGCTACTGATTCTTGAATACTCATGCGTTTCAATTCCGTTCGTCCGGGCGAGTGCGGATGCATGACGGAGCGGTGGAAGTCCGGGATCCGGGGCGCTTGCTTGCACAGAAGGCCGGGCACGGGGTGCGCGGCGTTCGTGGAGCTGCTGACTCTCCACGGAAAAAGGCTCGTTGACGAGTTCCTGCGGCTTCCTGATGAGATCCGCTGTCCTTGTGCAACGTTCACACAGCATGCGTGGTCGGTCCAAGCACCGCGGCGGAGGTTGTCAACTTGGTAAGGGGCGCACGCTCTTCGTGACGGCTCGGGCACGGCTCGGAGCTGGCCTGCACGCCGCTGTTACCTGCGGTCACCATGTGGGGTGCTCCGGCCAATCTCCTTCCGGCCGTTTGCCGAGCCGTCGCTCGGAGCGCAGCTGTTCGCGGTGGCGAACGGTGCCCGGGTGTGAGCCGCAACACCGTTATATCACCGCGCTTTCCAGCCATCCGAACCCGTCGGAAGGCGGTCGATTTTGCAGTACGTTCGGCCGTGACCCATCATTGTGACCGCGCGTCAGGCGGACAGCCGGCGCTTCACGAGTGCGTGGTGCACGCGTTCTCGTTGAACAGTCAACCGGAGGCGGCGAGCAAACCGGCCCCGCCCGGCCGGAACCCCGTCCCTCATTCCCTGAGCTAGGCAAAGGCAGCATGCCCGTCCATCAGCTATCGGACCTCATACGTTATGTCCGTCACCACTCCCCGTTCTATGCGGATCTCTACGCGGACCTGCCGCCGGATGTGGACTGCCTCACCGATCTGCCGGTGGTGGACCAGAGCGCTTTCTGGGCCGCCAACACCCTCGACGGCAATCGCGTCCTGACCGCCCCGCTCGACGAGGCCTCGGTCTTCAAGACCGGCGGCACGACCGGCGCACCCAAATTCTCCTGCTACACCCGAGAGGAATGGCGGGAGTTCGTCACCGCCTTCGGCCACGGCCTCGTCGACGCCGGGCTGCGCCCCGGCCACCGGGTCGCCGACCTCTTCTACGCGGGCGAGCTCTACGCGAGCTTCCTCTTCATCCTCGACTCCCTCTCCCACGCCCCCGTGAGCAGCGTGCGCCTGCCCATCGGCGGCGGCGCCCCGCTGGAGACGACCGTCCCCACGCTGCGCGACTTCGCCGCCCAGGTCGTGGCCGGCACGCCGACCACCCTGTGCCGCCTCGCCGAGCACCTGATCGCCGCGGGCGAGCAGCTCCCCTCCGTCGAACTGCTGTTCTTCGGCGGCGAGGCGCTCTTCGACGACCAGCGCCGCCTCCTCGCCGGCGCCTTCCCCAACGCCGAGCCCCGCTCCCTCGGCTACGCCAGCGTCGACGCCGGCCTGCTCGGCCGGCCCGTGCCCGGCCCCGACGCCCGCACCCACCGCACCTTCGCCCCGCACACCGTCGTCGAGATCCTCGACGACGCCACGGACGAGCCGATCCGCGAGGCGGGCCGCCCCGGCCGCGTGGTCGTCACCCAGCTCTTCCGCCGCCTCATGCCCGTCCTGCGCTACCCCGCGGGCGACCGCGCCGAGTGGGTCGACCCCGAGGCGGGCGTCTTCCGCATCCTCGGCCGCGCCGAGGAGGGCGTGCGCGTCGGCCCCGTCTCCCTGTACTCCCAGGACGCCCAGGACGCCGTCGCCGCGGCCGACACCGACGGCCGCGTCGTCGGCATGCAGCTCGTCGTCCGCCGCTGGGACGGCCGCGACGGCCTCGTGCTGCGCCTGGCCGTATCCCCTGACGACCCGGGCTCCGAGGACCCCGCCGGGCTGGAGACCCTCGCCAAGTCCGTCGTGACGGAGCTCGAAGAGGCCCGCCCCTTCTACCCCGACGCCGTCGAGACCGGCTTCGTCCACCCCCTCTCCGTCGAGTGGGTGCGCCACCGCGACCTCGCCGTCAACCCGCGCTCCGGCAAGCTCGTCCGCGTCATCGACGAAAGGCCCACGGCATGACCGCCGCCCCGACGGCCGGCACCGGCCGCCGGCTGCCGCTGGTCCTGCGCAACCGCGCCTTCGGCGCCGTGTGGCTCGGCCAGGTGCTCACCCAGGCGGCCGTCCGCATGTTCCAGGTCGGCGTGTCCTGGTGGCTCGTCGCCTACGCCGTCTCCGGCGGCAACGGGCTCGCCTCGGGCCTGTTCATGGCGGTCAGCACCGTCCCCGCCGTCGCCCTCGCCCCCGTCGTCGCCCGGGCCGTCGGCCGCTTCGCCCACCGCTCCGTGCTGCGCACCGCGGCCGGCGGCGCCGCCGTGGCGGCGACCGCCCTCGCCGTGTGGGCCTACGCGAGCGACCTGCCGATCGCGGCCGCCTACGCCGCGACCCTCGCGCTCGCCACCTGCCAGGCCTTCTTCGACCCCTGCCTGACCACCTCCGTCCCCGAACTCGTCGACGACGAGGACATCGAGGCCGCGACCGGCTTCGAACTGTCCACCCAGTCCCTCGCGAGCCTCGGCGGCGCCCTGCTCGGCGCCCTCATCGTCGACCGCGCCGGGATCCCCGGCCTCGCCGCCGGGTGCGCCGCGGCCTACGCGGCCGCCGCCGTGCTCATCGCGACCGTCCGCTTCCGCACCCCCGCCACGGGCGAGGGCGAGGGGGAGACGGGCGAGGAGGCCGGGCCGCGCACGCTGCGCCAGGTCCTGTCCGGCCTGCCGTTCGTCCGCGCCATCCTGGTCTGCTTCACCGCGGCCAACCTCTTCACCACGGCCGTGTTCATCGTGATGCCGCTCTACACCAAGTCGGTGCTGCACGGTGACGGAGCAACGGTCGCCCTGCTCGAAGCGGCCCTCGGCACCGGCACCCTCATCGGCTCCTTCACCGGCGCGCGCATCCCCGGACGGCCCACCGTCGTCGGCTCCGCCTGCCTCGGCACGATGGCCCTCGCCCTCGCCGTCCCCGGCGTCGTCGGCGAACGGCCCGTCATCGCGGGCAGCCTCGCCGTGACCGGCTGGTGCGTCGGCGTCATCGGCGTGCGCTTCGTGGCCCTCTTCCAGCGCCTCGTGCCCGCCGCCGACAAGCCCGCCTTCTTCGCGGTCATGCAGGCCGTGCTCGGCGCGACCTTCCCGCTGGCCTCGCTGCTGTTCGGCCTGCTGGGCGACCACCTCTCGCCGCAGACCCTGTGCCTGATCCAGGCCGTGGGTCTCGTCCCGGCCGCCTGCGCGCTGGCCCTGCTCAAGGAGTCCGCCCCGGCCGCGGAGACCGCCGCCCCCGAGGCGGAGACGCCGGTCCCGGCCGGCGCCGCCACGGGAGGCGCGCGGTGACGCTCCCCGCCCCATCCGTCGAGCAGGCCGCCCCCGGCGACATCGCCGACCTGCGGCAGCTCTACTACGCCGTCTACGGGCCGCACTACCCCACGGCGCTCGGCACCGACCCCGCCGTGATGGCCCGCCTCATCGAGGACCCGCACACCCTCTGGCTCGTCACCCGGTGCCCGCGCACCGGCGCCCTCACCGGCTCCGCCGCGGTCCACGGCGAGCCCGGCAGCCGCCTCGGCCGCCTCGAAGGGCTCGCCGTCCACCCCGGCCAGCGCGGCTCGGGGCTCGCGGGCCTGCTCACCGACGCCCTGTGCCGGCGCACGCTGGACTCCGGCCGGCTCGACTCCGTCTACGCCACGGTCCGCACCGTCAGCGCCGGGCCCCAGCGCGTCGTCACCCGCAACGGCTTCCGCCCCATGGGCGTCCTGCCCAACGCCGTCGACGTCGACAGCCGCGAGAGCCTCGCGCTCTACGCGCGTTACTCGCCCGGCGTGCTGGAGCGCCGCGCCCCCGTCGCCGAAGTGCCCGCCCCGCTCGTCCCCCTCCTGCGCACCGCGGAGCAGAGCCTGGGCATCAGCTACGCGGACACCCGGGCCACCGCACCGGCGCCGGCACCCGCCGGACCCGCCCGCGCGGACCTGGAGATGATCGAGGCGCCGGCGTTCGTCCGCCGCCGCTTCCGCGAGCGCTTCCCCGACGCCGGCCACTGGTTCTACCCCCTGCACACCCCCAACGTGCTGCTCGTCCCCGACGACGGGAGCTTCGAGGTCTACGCCTGCCTCAACCGGGCCGGCGGCTACTGCGCCCTCGTCGCCGCCCACCCCGGCCCGGCCGTCGCGGCCGCCCACCTCGAACCGATCACCCGCGCCCTGACCCGCGCCGGAGCCGGCTACGTCGAGGCGCTGCTCCCGCTGGACCGGCACGACCTGCTCTCCGCCGGCCTCGCCCAGGGCTTCATCCCCAGCGCCCTCTACCCGGCCATGCGCCGCGAGGGCGACGGCTTCCACGACTACGTCGTGATGTCCCGGACCACCGAGCAGATCGACTTCCGCGGCCTGGTCGCCGACGCGGCCCTGCAGCCCTTCCTCGATTCCTATGTGTCGGCCTGGGCGTCGACGTATCTGCCCTCACGTGAGGTTGCCTCGTGACACTCAAGACACCCCTCAACCCCCACCTCGCCCCGGTCACCGTCCCCGACCCGGCGGCCCTCGCACACGTCCAGCGCCTGTGCGACCTGACCGACCCCTACGCCTCCGGCCCCGCCGAGGAGGAGCTCTTCGCCGCCGCCATGGCCGAGAGCCACGCCTGGCACCGCGAGCGCTCCCCGTTCTTCCGCGACCTCCACGCGGCGACGGCCCCGGACGATTCCGCCGCGCCCTACGGCGCGCCCCTGGTCCACGCCAACTTCTTCAAGCGCCACGAAGTGCTGTCCATCCCGCGCGAGGACGTCCACCTGCACCTGACCTCGTCCGGCACCACCGGGCAGAAGTCGCAGATGTTCTTCGACGAGTGGACCATCCGCTCCGCCCAGCGCATGGTCGCCCGCATCTTCGAGCGCAACGGCTGGATCACCCCCGACCAGCCCGTCAACTACCTGCTCTACAGCTACGAGCCCGCCCGCGACCTCAAGCTCGGCACGTCCTTCACCGACAACTACCTGTGCGACTTCGCGCCGGCCCGCCAGGTCGAGTACGCCCTGCGCAACACCGGCGGCGGCCACGAGTTCGACCCCTTCGGCTGCATCGCCGCGCTGCGCCGCTTCGCCGAGGACGACGCCCCGGTCCGCATCCTGGGCTTCCCCGCCTTCCTCTGGTTCACCCTGGAGCGCATGCGCGCCATGGGCCTGCCGCCCCTGCAGCTGCCCGAGGGCTCGCTGATCATCCTGGGCGGCGGCTGGAAGGGCCACACCGACCAGCAGATCGGCAAGCACGAGCTCTACGCCCGCGTCACCGAGCAGCTCGGCGTCCCCTCCGAGCGCATCCGCGACACCTTCGGCTCCGTCGAGCACTGCATCCCCTACATCGAATGCTCGCACCACAACCTGCACGCGCCGGTGTGGTCCCGGGTGTTCATCCGCTCCACCCGCACCCTCGAACCACTGCCGTACGGAGAGAAGGGCTACCTGCACCTCGTCTCCCCGTACATCACCTCCGTGCCCGCCCAGAGCGTCGTCATGGGCGACCTCGCCTCCCTCCTTCCCGGCGAGGAGTGCGGCTGCGAGCTGGAGACGCCGTGGTTCACCATTCACGGCCGCGCCGGAGTGAGCCGCAACAAGAGCTGCGCGGTGGCCGCCGCCGAGCTGATGAAGGGAATGTCATGACCGAGAGCGAGATGCGGATGCCGTCGACGGCCCCCATGAACCACCACTACTGGCAGGGCACCTTCATCGGCGACGACGAGGCCGCCCGCCGCCTTGCGACCCTGCCCGCGGCCGTCGAGCAGGCGCTCGCCGCCCCGCTCGACACCGAGACCGTCCTGGCCGCCTGCGACGCCCTGGCCCACGCCCTGCGCGACCCGGCCCACCCCGTCCGCGCCCGCCTGGCGCCCCACCTGCCCGAGGGCGAGGACGCCGACGGCCTCCTCGGCGAGCTCGCCGCCTTCCTCGGCCGCGACGCGCTCAGCCGCAAGCTCCGCCGCGAACTGGGCGGCACCGCGCCGCAGCGCCTGAACCGCCCCGACGCCAAGGAGACCGTCTACGAGGCCTGGGCGCCCGTCGGCCTCGTCGCCCACATCGCCCCCGGCAACGCCGCGACCGTCGCCCCCCTCAGCCTGATCGAGGGCCTCCTGGCCGGCAACGTCAACGTCCTCAAGACGAGCAGCGCCGACACCCTCCTCGCCCAGCACCTCCTCGCCGAGCTCGCCGTCCTGGACCCCACGGGCGCCGTCGCCGAGCGCGTCATCGTGCTGCGCTTCTCGTCGAGCCGCCAGGACTGGCTGAAGCTCATGTGCGCCCCGGCCGACGCCGTCGCCGTCTGGGGCGGCGAAGCCGCCGTCGAGGGCGTCGCCGCGCACGTCCCGCCGGGCTGCCGGCTCGTCGAGTGGGGACACAAGATCTCCTTCGCCTACCTCACGCGCGACGCGTGGGCCGACGAGGAGACGCTCGCCGCCCTCGCCGCCGACGTGTGCCTCTTCGAGCAGCAGGCCTGCTCCAGCCCCCAGGTCGTCTACCTCGACACCGAGGACGCCGACGAGGTCTTCGCCTTCGCGGAGCGCTTCGCCGCCGTCCTCGCTGGGATGCCCCCGGCCGCCGCGGAGGACCTCGACCCGGCGGAGGAGGCCGAGCTCACCACCACCGAGCTCATCGCCCGTCTGGAGGAACACCTCGGCCTGACCCGGGTCATCGCCGCCCCCGACGGCTCCTGGCGCGTCATGGCCGACACCCGCCCCGCGCTGACCGCCTCTCCGCTGCACCGCAGCGTGTGGGTCAAGCCCCTGCCGCGCAAGGGCCTGATCGGCGCCCTGCGCCCCATGCGCCGCTACCTGCAGACCGCGGGCATCGCCGGCAGCCGCACCGACATCGCGGAGCTGTCCGCCACCGTCCTCGCCGCCGGCGCCACCCGCGTCACCCCCGTCGGCGCGATGACCGCCGGCTACTCCGGCGAGCCCCACGACGGCGTCTACGCCCTCCAGCGCTACAGCCGCCGCGTCGCCGTCCAGGCCGACGAGCGCTTCGCCGCCACCGCCTGCCTCGACGACCTGGCCCGCGCCGCGGACTTCCCCGCGCCCGCCGGCCCGCTGCTGGACAAGGCGGCCGTCCAGGAGCGCAACCGCGACGTCGCCCGCGGCGACGCCGAGCTGTACTTCCGCAGCGGCGGCAGCACCGGCGCCCCCGCCCTGTCCCTGTTCAGCTACGACGACTACGACACCCAGATGCACGCCGCCGCCCGCGGCCTGATCGCCGCCGGGTACGACCCGGCGCGCGACCGCACCGCCAACCTCTTCTACTGCGGCGGCATGTACGGCAGCTTCATCAGCTTCTTCTCCGTCCTGGAGCGGCTGGGCGGCGTCCAGATACCGATGGCCGCGGGCCCCGACCACCGGGCCACCGCCGAGGCGATCGTCGCCTACGAGGTCGACACCCTCTTCGGCATGCCCTCCTACCTGTGGCAGCTCCTGCACGAGCAGGAGGAGCTGCTGCGCTCCTACGGCGGCATCCGCAAGGTCTTCTACGGCGGCGAGCACTTCACCGACGAGCAGCGGCGCACCCTCGCCGAGACCTTCGGGATCGAGGTCGTCCACTCGATCACCTACGGCAGCACCGACCTCGGCCCGCTGGGCTACCAGTGCACCGAGAGCACCGGCAGCGTCCACCACCTCCACGCCGACCTGCACACCCTGGAGATCCTCGACGTGGCCGAGGACCGGCCGGTCCGGCCGGGGGAGACCGGGCGGCTGGTCTTCACCACCCGCGCCCGGCGCGGCCAGCACCTCGACCGCTACGTCATCGGCGACCTCGGCCGCGCCCTGCCCGGCCGCTGCCCCTGCGGCAGCCACGCTCCCCGCTTCGAACTGCTCGGGCGGCTGGGCGACGTGATGCGCGTCGCGACGTACTTCCTCAACTACCGCCGCTTCGTGACGATCGCGGAGGAGAGCCTGCGCTTCAGCGGCGAACTGCAGATCCTGCTCGCCAACGACGGCACCCGCGAGGCCCTCACCGTCCGCATGGAGCGCACGGCCTCGACGGACGAGGCCGCGGCACGGGAGGCCTTCCTGGCCGGCTACCCCGAACTGCGCACGGCCGTCGAGGAGAAGCTCCTCACCCTCACCGTCGAAGCGGTCGGCAGCGCGGCCCTCGACCGCACGCCGACCAGCGGCAAGCTGCGCACGGTGGTGGACGAGCGGAGGTGACCCCGGGGCGCCCCGCGGCGGGTCAGGGGCGCCCGGATATCCGGGCCGTGCCCGCGTCCAGGTCCACACCCGTCCGCCGCGGGGCGCCGTCCTGCTCGTCGTCGCGCAGGACCAGCTCGATCCGCCGCTGTTCGAGCTGGACCCGCTTGCTCGGGTAGATGAGGGCGTGCAGCTCCTCGGTCGCCGTGGCGCCCACCCCGCGGCCGCCGTGCGGCCGGTCGCCGAACCGGCCCGGCAGCCACCCCCGGCTCTGGGCGAGTTGCACGCTCTTGCGCCCCGCCGCCAGCAGGAACAGCGGAACGACGATGACCAGGACGAGGGCCGGCCCCGTCAGCAGACTCAGCATGATTGCTGAACGCGCCGACGGGGCCGGTCCGTTCCCGCGTCAGGCGCCGTCGCACCGCCAGTCGGCCGCGAAGGCACGCGCCGGGTTCGCGACGAAGACCTGCTGGGCGAAGTCCTCGCCGAGCTCCGCCGTCAGCGCGGGCCGCAGCCCGCGCAGCAGGTACGGCATGCCCGGGCCGTCCGCCGACGAGCGGGCCGCCGCCGTGGTGGTGTCGCCGCCCAGCAGGATCCGGTCGGCGTGGCCGGCCTCGGCGAGGGCCGTCAGCGCGTCGAACAGCCGCCAGTCGGTGGCGTGATGGGCGCGGGAGGGGCCGTCGTAGGCGAGGAAGGCCCCCTCCGCGGCCGCCCGGAGGTGCACCCGCAGATCGGGCGAGCGGTTGAGGTGGCCGAGGACGACCCGGCCCGGCGGGACGCCCAGCTCCCCGCACAGCAGGTCCAGCACGTCCAGGGCGCCCGTGCCGAGTTCGAGGTGGACGGCGACGGCCGCGCCCGTCGCGTGGTGCGCCTGCGCGGCGGCGGTCATGACATGGCGCGCGTGCCCGTCGAGGCCGTGGAAGCCCCCGGCGACCTTCACCAGCCCGGCCCGGACCGGTCCCTCCGTCAGGTCCCGGACGAACAGCTCCGCGAGCCGGTCCCGGTCGCGTTCCAGGTACTCCCGTGTGTAGTGCACCGCTTGGTGCAGCCCGGTCGCGGCGACCACGTGCGCCCCCGTCGCCGAGGCCAGCGCCGCGAGGTCGGCCCGCCGCCGCCCCATCCCGCGGGGCGTCCACTGCACCACCGCCCGCCCGCCGAGCCGGCAGAAGGCCCGCAGCTCCTCGGCCGCCGCCTCCACGTCGTCCAGCTCCTGTCCGGGCAGCCGGGGGCTGCGCAGGAAGAAGTGGTCGTGGGCGTCGCAGACTCCCAGCTCCGAAGCGGGGACGTCCCGCAGAACGGTCCGTACGACAGGCCCCATCGTGTCTCCTCCGGTCCAGGCGTGTAACGGCTCACCCGTTACATGATCCATGCGATCACTGTAACGGGTGAATCGTTACGATGCTCGTATGACCCACGAGGACGACCGCCTGGCCTTCCGCTTCGACTGCGGAGCCACCTGGCTCAACCTGCTCGCCACCAGCGGCCGGCACTTCAGCGCGCACCCGGTCGAGCGCATGGCCACGCCCGAGCGGCTGGGGGAGTGGCTCGACCGCAGCGAGCTGACGCCGGTCCGGCCGCCCGGCGCCGCGGACCTCCGGCGGGCCCACGCACTGCGCGAGACCCTGCGACCGCTCGCCCTGGCCGTCGCGGAGGGACAGCCGCCGCCGGCCGGAGCCGTCGGGGAACTCACCCGCTTCCTCGGCGAGGAGCGCGATCCCGTACGGCTCGTCGCGGGGGACCGGCTGCTGCGGGAGGCGCCCGCCACCACCGGCGCGGCCCTCGCCCGGATCGCCCGCCAGGCCGCCGACCAGCTCACCGGCCCCGAGCGGCACGCCTTGGCCGTCTGCCCCGAGCACGACTGCCGCGGCGTCTTCGCCAACCCCACCGGCCGCCGCCGCTGGTGCCCCTCACCGGCCTGCGCGAGCCGCGGCCGGGTCCGCGCCCTGCGCGAGCGGCGCCGTGCGGGGGAGTGACCGGAGCCTCCCCCGCACGGCCTGATGCCCCATCACCCCACCGGCTGGGCCCCGCCGGCGGGGGAGCGCAGCAGGGCGGACAGCCGCGCGGCCGAGGTGCCGAGGCCCGTCGGGACGCCCACGGGCGGTGCGACGGGCGCCGGGACGCTCTTGTGGCGCAGCAGGTCCTCCTCGCGGTAGCGGCGGCACCCCTGGTGCCAGTTGAGGATGCCCGCCATCCAGTCCTGCAGCTCCAGGGCGTACCCCCGCAGGGCGGCCCGGGCCTCCGCATCCAGCCCGAAGTCCTCGAAGAGGACCGGCAGCTGGTGGTCCACCGCGTGCTGGAACTCCCGCATCCGGGATGCGATCAGATCGCTGACGATGCCCAGCGCCTCCGTGCGCCCGCAGTCGAAGAAGTTCTCGACGACCAGGACGGAGTTGTGGATCTCGCCCTCGAACTGCACCTCCTTCTGGTACGAGAAGAGGTCGTTCATCAAGATGGCGTAGTCCATGGCCGCGTTCTCCATGGCCTGGACCGGCTGGGTGCGGTAGATCTCCGGCGGGACGGCCGCGCCGTGGCCGTTGCGGCAGAGCGTCAGGGTGAGGTCGGAGCCGAAGGTCTGGCGGCGCATCTCGATGTAGTCGACCGGGTCGGGGATGCGGTGCTGGTGCTGGTTCCACAGCTCCCACAGCCACGCGTCGAGCATGGCCTTGACGGCGGCGCGCAGACCGGCGCGCTCGTCGTCGGTCATCTCCGCGGTGGTGCGCGCCCACAGGTCGGCCAGGGCGTGCTCCAGGACGTGCTCTCCGGGCGGTGCGGCGGAGGTGTCCACCGGCATGAACAGCAGCAGCCGGTCGGTGCAGGCCTTCGCGGCGGCGAAGCCCGCCGGCCCGGTCTGCCGGCCGAAGACGGCGGGGTAGTAGTCGTCGCCGTAGGTGCCCCAGGCGAGCCAGTCCGTGGCCAGGGCGAGCTCCTCGGCGGACCCTTCGGGGTGCAGCCCCGCGGCGCACAGCGCGAAGTCGTAGTCCGCGAGCTTCTCCTCGGTCCACAGCCCGGAGCCCGGCACCGCCGCGTCGGGGGCGAGCATCCCCATGCGGTGTCCCCAGGCGATGCCGCTGCGCCGCGCGGTGTCCAGGTGGGGGTTGAGGCGCAGTGCGTACGGCATGGGGAAGTCCGGCAGCGGCAGGTGGCCCACCTCCTGGAACGGCACGTGGGCGTAGCGGCGCAGCCGCGCCGGTGCCGTGGCCGCGATGGAGGTGAACATCCGCGCGGCGGACGTGCCCAGCCCGAGGGGCCCGGCGAGCAGCGCCCCGGGGGTGTTGACCGCCCCGCCTGCGGCGTCGTTCATGTAGCGGCTGGAGCGCATGTGCCACTCGTGACCGCCGGACTGCCAGTCCTGGAGGCCCTTGGCGTAGGCGAAGGCGTCGAGGCGGGACTGCGGGTCCAGGCCGCGCTCCTCCAGGAGCAGGGGCACCTCGGTCAGGGCGGTGTGCTCGAACTGCTGGAGCCGGGAGGTGAGCCAGTCGTTGACGGTGTCGGCGGCCTGCTGGGTGTCGCACCCCAGGAAGCGCTCCAGCACGAGGACCGCATTGGCCAGCTCGCCCTCCGCCTCGGTCTCCCGCTCGTACGAGAAGAGGTCGTTGCGCAGGTGCACCGAGTCGGCGAACGTGTCCTTCAGCACGCGCATCGGCCGGCTCGCGGCAATGGCCTCGGGGACCTCGGCGCCCACCGCGAACTCGACCAGGTTGGCCGACCAGGGGGCGCCGCCCACCTTGCGGCGCATCTCGATGTATTCGATCGGGTTGGCGACCCGGCCCTCGTTGATGTTGGACAGTTCCCAGATGGACTCGTTGAGCAGGTGTCGCGTGCTCTCCGCGAAGCGCCGCCGCCAGCCCTCCGACATCGACGGGACCGTGCGGGCCCACAGGTCCGCGAGGCCCGCCTCCACCGGATTGGCGGGCTCGGGGGTCTCGCCCGCGTCCAGGGGCATGAAGGCCGCCAGCCGGTCGAGGTAGGCCTTCGCGCCCGCCATGTC
Source organism: Streptomyces sp. URMC 124 (assembly GCF_051386455.1). Lineage (NCBI taxonomy): Bacteria > Bacillati > Actinomycetota > Actinomycetes > Kitasatosporales > Streptomycetaceae > Streptomyces > Streptomyces sp. URMC 124. The sequence goes on along the minus strand of NZ_JBPQTS010000001.1, from coordinate 27,336 downwards.
ACCGCTGCGCTTGAAGATGTCGAGGAAGTGGTCGTCGAAGAAGAACACCCAGACGTACCAGTCGGTGACGAGATCGAGCACCGGGCCGGACGCCTCCGGGTGGGTGTACGCGCACAGCAGGGCGTAGTCGTGCGCGTCCAGGTCCGCCTCGTCCCAGATGCCGGAGCCCTCCAGCATGTTCATCTCGCGGGCCCAGGCCCTGGAATGCGCGCGGGCGCCCTCCACGTGGGGATTGAGGCGCGCGGGATACGGCATGTAGAAGGAGGGGAGGGAGAAAGGGTGCGACATGGCCGCCCACGCTAGTTCGCGTGCCCCTGACAGGTAGATCGGAAGGTCATATTTCCCCTCAATGAGGTGAAAGCCCGGGCCGCACCGCTTAAGGATCTTGACCGCGGTCTCGCCGCCGCCGCGCGCCCCGGCGCGCAGGCGCGCGCCGTTCCGCACGGTGACCGCCGCACTACCTTGCGTACCGAGATCTGTTCGGCCCGCGTAATGTCGGGCCCATGGGCGATGAAGCGCTGCAGCAGGACGTACTGGACGAGCTGGGTGAGGACAGGATCCAGGAGCTCGCAGGAGAGCTGGGCACCGACGCCGACGGGGCGACGCGGATGGTGCGGGAGACCGTCACCGCCCTCCCCGACGAGCTCACCCGCGAGGCGAGCGCGGCCCCGGCCGGAGCCGCGGGCCTGGGCGGCCTCGGCGGCGGGCTGGGCGGCGGGCTGATGTCCGGCGTGCTCGGGAAGATCACCGGCCCCGTGGCCGAAGCCGTCGCCAAACGCACCGGCCTGCCGGTCGCCCAGGTCAGCAGGGCGCTCGAGCTGCTCCTGCCGGTCGTCATGACCACCATCGCCAAGCGCCGGGCAAGGAAGCGGTGAGCCGGGCCGCCGGGCCGAGGCCGCCCGCGGCACCCGCCGCGGGCCCCTCCCGCGGCGGGGCCCGCGGCCGTGGCCTGCGGCGGCCCGGAGGGCACGGCGTGCGGCTCGCATAACATCGTGGCGTATCCCGGCCCCGGACAGGGGCCGCCGCCGGCCGACGATGGAACCTCCGAGTGCCCCGATCCACCTGCCCCGCCACCGGGAGCGCCGCGCCGCGCGCCGCCTCCCGCAGACGCCCCCTGCGGGCGCTCGTGGCGCTGGCCGCGCTCGCGGCGGTGACCGGGGCGGCGGGCTGCTCGAGCGCGGGCGAGCCCGTCGGCGCCGGCCGGACGGCCCCCGCCTCGGCCCCCTCCCGGCTGTGGCCGCAGGCCACGCCCGCTCCCTCGCCCAGCGGCCCGCAGCACGACGGCGAGACGGCCACGAAGGTCCCCGGCGTCGCACCCGTCCCCTCCGGGGACATCCACGAGGTGGACGCCTACGCCGCGGTCCGGGCCGAGGTCAGGGCCGCCCGGAACAGCGTCACGGGGGCGGACGCCCTCGACGACGCCACCGCCGCGAAGGTCGCCTCGTCGTGCTCCGCCGGAGAGCAGCGGAACTGCCCCATCCGCAAGCCGGTCTACTGCGACCTCACCGGCGACGGCCACGAGGACCTGGTCGTCGGCATCGAAATGGAGGACCACTTCCTCTCGCTGCGCGCCTACACCCTCGTCAAGGGAGAGCTCACCCGCGTCCTGTCGACCGTCGCCCAGCCCTCGTCCATCGAGGTCGCCGGCCGCGACCTGATCGTCTGGGAGCCCTGGACGACGCCGCACTACGCCCTGCGCTCGGTCTACACCTGGAACGCCCAGAACCACTACATGGACTTCCGGCGCTACGAGATCCGCCGCGCCGAGTCCTCCGCCGCCCCGGCCGTGCCGCGCGACCGGGAGCGCCGCCGGTGACCGCCCGGCCGCAGGGCCTGCGGGCCCGTCTGCGCAGACTCTCCCGCTTCGGCTCGCTCTACGGCAAGTTCACGCTCTTCCTCGCCGTCGTGTGCTGCGTCGTCGCGACCGTGCTCGGCGTCCTCGTGCACGTCATCGTCACCCGGCAGACCGTCCACCAGGCCCGCTCCGAGGCCCTGTCCCGGCTCGACGCCGCCACCAAGGCCTACGCCTCCGGCGACCCCATGCACCGCCCCGCGGCGCTCAATCCGCCCGACCTGCCGCGGCGGCTGCAGGAGATGGCGCTGCGCGGGGAACGCGGCACGGCCCTCGGCGACTACGACGGTACCCCGACCATGTGGGCCGCCGGTCCCGCCGACGCCGGCGTGATCACCGCCCGGTTCGACTACCGGCACAGCAAGGACACCATCGACGGCCTCGACCGGGCCATCGCCGGCTCCGCCACGCTGGCCATCGGCGGCACCCTGCTCATCGGCGTCTTCGCCGTCTCGCGCGTCACCCGCCGGCTGCACCGCACCGCCGACGTGGCCCGCCGCATCAGCGCCGGCGACCTCGACGCCCGCGTCGCCGACCCGCGCACCACCCGCCCCGCCCGGGAGCAGGACGAGGTCGCCGCCGTCGCCGCCGCCCTCGACGCCATGGCGGGCACCCTGCAGGCCCGCCTGCAGAGCGAACAGCGCTTCACCGCCGACGTGGCCCACGAGCTGCGCACCCCCCTCGCGGGCCTGCAGGCGGCCGCGGAGCTGCTGCCGCCCGGCCGGCCCACCGAGCTCGTGCGCGACCGGGTGCAGACGCTGCGCCGCCTCACCGAGGACCTGCTGGAGATCTCCCGGCTGGACACCCTGACGGAGAAGGCCGACCTCGACGCGCACCTGCTGGGACAGCTGGCCGAACGGGCCGTGCGCGCCTCGGGCATGGAGGCCGAGGTGCGCGTCCTGCGGGACGCGTGCGTGGAGACCGACCGGCGCCGCCTGGAGCGGGTGCTGAGCAACCTGCTCGTCAACGCCCACCGGCACGGCCGTCCGCCCGTCGTCGTCACCGTCGACGGGCCCGTGGTCTCCATCCGCGACCACGGCGAGGGGTACCCGGACTACCTCCTCGAACACGGCCCCCAGCGCTTCCGCACCGAGCCCACGAGCAGCGGCGCCAAGGGCCACGGCCTGGGCCTGACCATCGCCATCGGCCAGGCCCGGACCATCCACGCGGAGCTGACGTTCGCCAACGCCCCCGACGGCGGGGCGCTCACCACCCTGCGCCTGCCCGAGTACGAGGAGCGGCCGGAGGAGCCGGAGCAGATCCGGCCACCCGGCTAGGGCGCCTGCGTCCCGGCCGCCCCGTGGGTCAGGCCGCGCGTGGCCCGGCGGGAAGGGCGGCCGGTGCGCCGAACCACCGGGCCAGCGCGCTGCCGAGAGCCTCGGTTGCCGTGGGCGGCGCAGCGGTGTCCGCCGCCCAGGCCGTGAAGCCGTCCGGGCGGACCAGGAGCCCCGCCAGCTCCGGGCGGGCCGGTGCGGCCGCGGTGAGGACGGACACCCGGTCGCCGAACCCTGCGGCGGCCGCCCGCACGTCCGGCGCGTCCGCGAGGTCGAGGAGGAGGGCCCGGCCGTCGTGGAGGTGGTCGGCGAGGCGGCTGCCGTCGGCGAGTTCGAGGTCCGGGGCGCTGGCGCCGACGAGCGGGTGGTCGCCGGGCCGGGCCATGGCGTCGTAGCGCTGCCACACGCCGGAGATCTTCTTGGCGAAGAAGGTGGTCCCGGCGACGGTGTCCGAGAACTCGGCCACCACCTCGCGCAGCGCCTGTGCGTGGGACTCGGGCCGCATCAGCGCCACTTGGGCCCGCGTCCACTCCAGCACCCACGCCCCGATGGGGTGCCGCTCGGCGGTGTAGGTGTCCAGCAGGCCCTCCGGCGCCCAGCCGCGCACGGTGGCGGCGAGCTTCCAGCCGAGGTTCATCGCGTCGCCGATGCCGAGGTTGAGCCCCTGGCCGCCGAACGGCGAGTGGACGTGGGCGGCGTCGCCGGCCAGCAGCACGCGTCCGCGGCGGTAGTCGGCCGCCTGGCGGGCGTTGTCGGTGAAGCGGGTGGCCGTGTGCACGGCGGTGACGGTGACATCGGTGCCGGAGACGTTGCGCAGGGAGGTCTGAATCTCCCGGGCGGTGACGGGGGCGTCGCGGTCGGCGGGCGGCCCGTCGAACTCGACGGTGAGGATGCGCCCGGGGAACGGCCCGTGCGCGTACGTGCCCGTCGGCGTCCGCGTCCAGCCCTTGCCGAGGGCCTCGGCGCCCTCCATGTCGACCATCGCCTGATGCCCCGTGATGGACGGGTCGGTGCCGGGGAAGGCGAAGCCGCCGAGCTTGCGGACCGTGCTGCGGCCGCCGTCGCAGCCCACCAGCCAGCCCGCGCGGATCGCGGAGCCGCCCGCGTGCACGGTGACGCCCTCGTCGTCCGCCTCGAAGCCCGTCAGCTCCACGCCGCGGCGCACTTCCGCGCCCAGCTCCGCGGCGCGCGCGCCGAGCAGCCGTTCCAGGGGCTCCTGGGGGATGAAACCTATGTCTCCGGCCGGGCCGGCGCCGGCGAAGTCGGGATCGGCGGCGTCCAGCAGGTGGCCCTTGAGCGGGATGCCCGCGAAGTGCCCGGCGAACTTCGGCGGCATCGCCACCGGCCCGCCTCCCTTGCCGCCCCGCTGCTGCGCCATGAAGCCGCTGATGCGCTCCAGGTTCTCCTGCTGGACGGCGGCCAGGGCGGGCAGCAGGCCGCGCCGGTAGAAGGCCTCCGCCGAGGGGGTGTTGATGGACCCCGCCTTGATGGTCGTGTCGATCCGGGTCAGCCGCTCGACGACGAGGACGCTGACCCCGGCCAGCCGCAACTCGCATGCCAGCGTCAGCCCGACCGGTCCCGCCCCTGCCACGACGACGTCGTAGTTCGTGTCCATGGCAGTGACTATAGCGACTAAAACTTTGTGTCGGATATAATTTCTGCCATGGCTCCTCACCCCACCAACGCGGCGGCAGCGGACGGGCTTTCCCTGCGCGAGCGCAAGAAGCGGCAGACCCGGCAGCGGATCTCCGACGTGGCCACCGGACTGTTCGCCGCCCGGGGCTTCGACAAGGTGACCGTCGCGGAGGTCGCCGAGGCCGCCGACGTCTCCACGATGACGGTCTTCAACCACTTCGCGCGCAAGGAGGACCTCTTTCTCGACCGCATCCCCGAGGCGCTCGACCTCTTCACCCGGGCCGTGCGGGAACGGCGCCCCGGGGAGAGCCCCGCCGCCCCCGTCCGCCGCCTGCTCCTCGAACTCGCCGACGCGCGCCACCCCCTGGGCGGCCTGGGCGACACCTTCTCGGCGTTCTGGCGCGTCGTGCTGGACTCGCCCGCCCTCCGGGCCCGCGTGCGCGAGGCCGTCGAGGAGCTGGAGGACGCGCTCACCGCCACCGTCGCGGAGAGCACCGGCGCGGCCCCCGGTGACCCGCGGCCCCGGTTGACCGCTGCCCTCGTCGTCACCGCCTACCGCACCGTCTGCGGCACCACCGTGGCCCGGCTGCTCGCGGGCGAGCGCGCCGACGACGTGGCCCCCGGTCACCGCGAGCTCGTCGAGTGCTCCTTCGCCGCCCTGGAGGAGGCCCTGCGCACGCTCGGCGAGCCGTACGGCGCAGCCCCGCGGTGAGCCCGGGAAGGACGGGGGAGCCGGTGTAGCCTCGCCGCATGCCACCGCACCCCCGCCGGCACCGGGCGTGGCCCGCGCCCCTCGTTAAGGAACGGGCCCGGCCCGAACGCATAAGGTCCCGCCCCGGGGGATGGCGCCTGGCGGTGGCCACGGTCTGCTTCGGCGCCTTCATGGGCCAGCTCGACGCGAGCATCGTCACGCTCGCCTACGGCGGGCTGCGCAGCGAGTTCGGCGCCTCGCTGGCCGCCGTCGAATGGGTCTCGCTGGCCTACCTCCTCACCCTCGTCGCACTGCTGGTGCCGGTCGGCCGGCTCGCGGACGCCCACGGCCGCAAGCTGTTCTACCTCTACGGGTTCCTCGTCTTCACCGCCGCCTCGGCCGCCTGCGCCCTCGCCCCGTCGCTGGCCGCCCTCGTGGCCTTCCGGGTGCTGCAGGCCGCGGGGGCGGCGATGCTGCAGGCCAACAGCGTGGCGCTGGTGACCACCAGCGCGCCGCGCGGAAAGATGCGCGCCGCCCTCGGCGTCCAGGCCGCGGCGCAGGCCCTCGGGCTCGCCCTCGGCCCGACGATCGGCGGCGCCCTCGTGGCCGGGCTCGGCTGGCGCTGGGTCTTCGCGGTCAACGTACCGGTCGGCGTCGTCGCCCTCGTGGCCGGCCAGTACCTGCTGCCCCGCACCCGTACGCGCAGCCCCGCGGCCGGCGCCGACCGCCTCGGGCCGGTGCTCCTGGCGGTCGCGACGACCGCGCTGCTGCTGGCCCTGTCCATGGTGTCGGGGCTGACCGTCCCCGCCTGGGCCGTCGCCTCGCTCTTCGCTCTCGCCGCGGCCGCCACCTGGGGCTTCGTCCTGCGCGAGCGCCGGGCCGCCCACCCCCTCGTCGACCCGGCCCTGCTGCGGCGCCGGGCCGTCTCCGCCGGCCTCGCGGCGGCCCTCGGCGCCTACCTCGTCCTCTTCGGCCCGCTCGTGCTCGTCCCCGTCGTGCTCACCGGCGCCGGGTCCTCCGAGCTGCACGCCGGCCTGGTCCTGACGGCCCTTCCGGCCGGCTTCGCCCTGGCCGCGACCTGTGCGGACCGCGTCCTGCCCAAGGCCCCGGGCGACCGGAGCCGCTGCCGGCTGGGCGCGGCCGCCGCGGTCGCCGCCCTGGCCGCCATGCTCGCCCTGCCGGTCACTGCGGGCGTCCTGGTCCCGCTGCTCGCCCTCCTCGGCCTCGGGCTCGGCACCTTCACGCCCGCCAACAACGCCCTGGTCATGGGGGCGATCCCGGCCGCGTCCTCCGGCACCGGGGGCGGGCTGGTCAACATGGCCCGGGGCCTGGGCACAGCCCTCGGCATCGCCCTGGTCACCCTCGCGCTCCACCACTCCGGCGCCGCCGGCCCGCACCGCGCCGTGGCCGTCCTCCTGTGCGCCGCGGTGCTCGTCGCGGTCGCCGCGCGGCTCGGGCCGACACGCCGGGCCCCGTCACCCGGACGAGCCGCCGGAGACGCAGGCGGCTAGCAGGCGAAGTACCGTCCGCGGCATGAGGCCCGTACTCGCACCCTCCCTCTCCCTGCCCCTCGCCGCCGCCCTGCTGGCCTGCAATCTGACCGCCTGTGCGAGCCGTGACGAGACGGCGGGCCGACCGGACCTGACCTCGTATTACGACCAGGAGCTCTCCTGGGAGCCCTGCTCCCGGGACCAGGACAAGACGATCAGGAACGAGACGCGGCACGCCCCCGGCGCCCCCGAATGCGCCCGGCTCACCGTGCCCTACACCTACGCGGACCCCGCCAAGGGCGAGCTGAAGCTCGCCCTCATGCGCTACCGCGCCAAAGAGCAGGACCGCCGCCTCGGCTCGCTCGTCCTGTCCTTCGGCGGGCCGGGCGAGTCCGGGCTCGTACGGCTCGGCGCCCGCGGCCCGGACGGCTTCAGCAAGGCCGGCGGGCGCTACGACCTCGTCACCTTCGACCCGCGCGGCACCGGTGCCAGCTCCCCGGTCCGCTGCGGCCCCCGCGGCGCCGCGCTGCGGGCGGCCGGCGACTATGACGAGGACGCGGGCGGCCGGTCCGGTCTCGCCGACCGCATCGGCGACCGGGCGGAGGACCTGGAGGAGTGCGGCAGGCGCTCCGGGCCCGTCCTGGCCCACGTCGGCACCGTCAACACCGCCCGCGACCTGGACGTCCTCCGCGCCGCCCTCGGCGAGGACAAGCTGCACTACCTCGGCTACTCCCACGGCACCCGGCTCGGCGCCGCCTACGCCCACCGCTTCCCGCAGAAGGTCGGCCGCATGGTCATGGACGGCGTCGACGACCCGGCTCCCGACGCGAAGCGGACCGCCCTCGCCCGGGCCGCCGCCTACCACAAGGCCCTGCGCCACGCGGTGGAGATCTGCACCCGGCGGGGCGACGAGGACTGCATCCTCGGCTCCGACACCGACCGGGCCATGGACAACGTCACCGCCGCCTTCGACCGCCTCGACGAACAGCCCCTGCCCTGGGTGAACGGACGCACGCTCGACCGCGAGACCGCCGTCACCCGGACCATGGGCCTGCTGCGCTCCCGCGGGGGCCTGCCCGAGGCCCCCAACCTCCTCGCCTCCCTCGTCTACCACCTGCCGCCGGGCGAGTCCGCGCACATGGCCGAGGAGGAGGCCTCCCGGGCCGAGGGCAGGAGCGCCGAGGGCACGGGCGAGGACGGCCGTGAGGGATCCGCCGCGGCACGGGCCGCCGTCAACTGCGCCGACTCCAAGGGCCGTTACACCGCCGGGCAGGTGGCGAACGCCTACGACGACTTCGTCGACGCCTCACCGGTCTTCGGCCCGGCCCTGGCCTCCGACATGGCCCTGTGCACCGGCTGGCCGCAGGCCGGCGACGACAGCTCCCACGACGTCGCCGCGCCCCGCGCACCCAAGATGCTCCTGCACACCTCCGAATTCGACCCCGCCACCCCCGTGCAGTGGCTGCACCGCATGGCCCGGGCCGTCGGCCCGTCGGCCGTCACCATGACGGACACCGGCGGGGGCCACAGCGTCTACGGCTCGCCGGACGCCGAGTGCGTCAACGACCGCATCGACTCCTTCCTCCTGGACGGGAAACTGCCGGCCGACCGCACCCGCTGCACCTGACGTCCCGGCAGCCGCCCGTGCTCCATTGGAGGGGACTGCGGGGGCGCGCTGATGCGGCGCGCCCCGGCCGCGGGCAGGGATCAGCTCCGTGGGGGCGTCGCCACGTACGTCCCACCCGATGCCGTCCCGTGCCGGGCGAACCGTCACGGGCCGATGACGAACGGAGCGTGCAGGATGCGTATGGGACACCGGATCACGGCCGTAGCGGCAGTCCTCGCCATGGCGGCGGCACCGGCGGGCGTCGCGCTCGCCCAGACGGACACGGAGGCCGAGAAGGACGGCTCCTTCCTGATGATGGCCCACCAGGGCGGCCTCGGCGAGATCGCCATGGGCAAGGACGTCAAGAAGAACGCCACCACCTCGTGTGTCAAGACGATCGGGGAGGTCCTCGTCAAGGACCACACCCGGCTGGACAAGAAGATCGTGGAACTGGCGAAGCGCCTGAGGGTGACCCTGCCCGACGGCGCCATGGCCGAGCAGCGCAAGGAACTGAGGAGCATCCAGAAGAAGGCGCACACGCGCGATTACGACAGGCTCTGGCTGAAGGCCGCGGCCACCGGGCACGTCCAGGCGCTCAAGATGATCGACGAGGAGATCTCCCACGGCAAGAACGCCGAGGTGCGCGAAGCCGCCCGGCTCGCGAGACCCGTCGTCGCCGACCACCTCAAGAGAGTGCAGGTGTGCCAGAGGCAACGCTGACCCACCGCGCGCCGCCCGGGCATCTCGGCCCGAACCGCGCCACGGCGACACCGCCGAGGCCGTTGTATCGGCCAAACAAGGCGGGGTCTGCGCAGCCCTGCCGCAGCGTCGGCGGTCCGTCGTCCTGCGGGGGGTCGGCCCGTAGGCGACGGGGAATCAGTCGGTCGGATACGGAGAAAAGCAGACGGCTGATGATCGATTTGCTACGGAATTGAGACAGCCCCGGGCATGTCCGCCCCGTCACGCATGACATCCTGAGCCGTCACAGTTCTGCCGGACGCACTCGGCGGATGTCCGGGGATTACGAGGATGCACCAATGAGACTCTGCTTCCTGGTGGAGGAGCAGTACCGGCACGACGGCATGCCGGTGGACGTCATCCGCCAACTCAGGTCCTGGGGACACCGCGTGGACGTGCTCAGGCCCGGGGGGTCCCTCCTCAGGCTCTCCGAGACCGTGCGCGCGGGCCACCACGACGCCTGGATCCTCAAGACGGTCTCCGGCGGCCCCGGGCTCACCCTCCTGGAAGCCGCGGCCGGCGCCGGACTCACCACCGTCAACGACGCCCGCGCCATCCGCGGCGTGCGCGACAAGGCCCTGGCCGCCGTGACCGCCGAGACCCACGGCCTGCCCGTCCCCGTCACCTACGCCGCCATGCGGATCGAGGACTTCGCGCAGGTGCCCGCCGCCGAGTACCCCCTCGTCGTCAAGCCCGCCGACGGGAGCTCCGGCCGGGCCGTGCGCCTCGTGCCCTCCCCGGACCGGCTCGCGCAGCAGGCGCCCCACGACGAACACGGCGGGCGCGGCGGCATGCTCATCGCCCAGCCCTACGTCCCCAACTCCGGCGTCGACCTCAAGGTCTACTGCGTCGACGGCGAGCTCTACGCCACCGAGCGCTGCTCCCCGCTCCACCCCGACCAGCCCGTCGGCGAACGGCAGGTGCCGCTGAGCGCCGAAGTCGCCGCCATCGCCGAACGCGTCGGAGAGGTCTACGGCCTCGACCTGTACGGCGTGGACGTCGTCCTCGGCCCCGACGGGCCCGTGGTCGTCGACGTCAACGACTTCCCCAGCTTCCGTCAGGTGCCCGACGCGGTCGCCCGCGTGGCCTGGGCGATCCTGCGGCTCGCCGACACGGGCGGGGCCCGCGCCCCGCGCGCCACCCCGGCCGCCGCCCTGTCGGCGCCGCGGCCCTCCGCGCCCGCCGGCAGCCCCGTGGGCGGCGACGCATGAGGATATGCCTGCTCACCCCGGCCCCCGACCACCCGCTGCTGGCGGCCGCCACCCGGCTGCTGACGCCCCGCCACCGCGTCGACGCACTGGACCCCGCCGACGCCCCCGACCCCGGGCCCGGCGACCTGGCCGACGTCTACCTCCTCAAGACGCGCACCCCGCGCGCCCTGGCCTTCGCCCGCCGCCTCGAAGAGCGCGGCGCGCCCGTGCTGAACTCGGCCGCCTCCACCGGGCAGTGCCAGGACCGCACCGCCATGGCGGAGGTCGCCCTGCGCGCCGGCCTGCCCTTCGTGGCCACCGCCACGGAGCCCTCCCTCGCCGGCCTGGCCGCCCGCGGCTACCTCTCCTACCCCGTCGTCATCAAGAGCCGTCACAGCCGGCGGCACGACCTGGTCGCCCGCGTCGACGACCCCGTACGGCTCGCCGTCCTCGCGGCCGAATGGGGTGACGAGCCCGTCGTGGTCCAGCGCTTCACCCCCAACGACGGCTGGGACCACAAACTGTGGGTCGTCGGCGACCACGTCTTCGCCGGGCTGCGCCGCTCGGAGCTCGCGACCCCCGTCCGCACCGGCACCGAACCGCTGCGCACCGACGACCTGCCCGCGGGCTGGCTCGACGTCGTCCGGCGCGTCGGCGAGGTCTTCGCCCTGGACGTCTACGGCGTCGACCTCCTCGACGTGGCCGGAAGCCCCCTCATCGTCGACGTCAACGCCTTCCCCGGCGTCCGGGGCCAGACGGGCGCCCCCGAGGCCTTGGCGGACCTGGCCCTGCGCACGGCGCGAGGCGCCCACATCGCGCGGACCGTGCCCCCGGCCCTGCACCCCCACCCGGCCGAGCCGGCCCTCTGAACGCCGCTCCCCGACGGGCTGCCCGGCGGTGGGGGCTGCTCGCCGCGGCGGCGGCCCTGGGGGGGCTGCCTGTTGCGCGGCCGGCCGGGGCTCATAGGACTCGGCACGCCCGGCGTTGTCCTCCCGCCGCGACGGCGCGCAACTCCCGACGGGCTGCCCGGCGGTGCCGGGCCGGTGCGGACCGGCCGTTTCCCGCCGGGCGCCGTGCCCCGTCGCCGGGGCGCGAACCCCCGGTCGTGCGCGATAAGGGGATTCGACTCATCCGTCCCAGGCGTCCGCATTGTCACCCTCAGGGGACGCACGGCCGACCCACCCGTGACCGCGGCCCCGTCCCGCCGTTGACCCGGCCAGATCAGTCCTCATGCAAGCAGGGCTGCCGAAGGCCGTACGACGATCCCACCCGGAGCGCCGGCGGGCTGCCCGGACCGGACGACGGCGGAATCCGCGGGGCGCCGGGGCGGGCTACCGACCGCCGTCCGCGCGGGCCGTCGCGGCCCTTCCGACCGGCGGCCGTCTCTCGGCGCGATCCCGCGCTGTGACGGCGGGAGACGGCCGCCACACCTTCGTGAGGGACACACCGACGCCGAGGTGAGGGAACCCGCATGAGCCTGCTGCGCAAGATCCGTGAGACCGGACGGGTGGCGGAGGACGCCCCGCCGCGCCCGGCGGGGAACCCGCCGCCCGGCGCCGCGGAGCTGGCCGGCTCGGCCCACGTGCGCTGCATCGACGCGGGTTCCTGCAACGGCTGCGAGATCGAGATCGGGGCGGCCTTCGGGCCGGTGTACGACGCCGAGCGCTACGGCGCCCGCCTGGTGGCCTCGCCCCGTCACGCCGACGTGGCCCTCGTGACGGGCCCGGTCACCCGCAACATGGCCGAGCCGCTGCGCCGCACCGTCGCCGCCATGTCCCGCCCCCGCCTGGTGGTCGCCGTCGGCAACTGCGCGATCGACTGCGGCGAGTTCGCGGGCGGCCACGGCGTGGAGGGCGCGGTGGCCGACGTCGTCCCCGTTGACCTGCGGATCCCGGGCTGCCCGCCGGAGCCGAAGCAGATCGTGGCGGCGCTGCGCGTCGTGACGGGCCGGTGAGCGCGTACGGCGCCGGGAGACCCGCGGCCGCCGGCGGGCCGATAGGCACCCGCGCCCGGGCCGGCGCCCTCGCGGGGCACGCCGCATGAGTCCAGCGGAGTCCGCGACCGTCGTGGCCACGGGCCTCGCCGGGGCCGGAGTGCTGGCCGGGATGCTCCTGCCCGTCCGGGCCCGCCTCGTGGCGGTGGGGTTGTGCACGGCGGGCCTGGGCGGCGCCGGACTGGCGGGCGGGACCGCGGCGCTGGGCGGCGCCCGCTGGTCCGCGCACGTGCCGGGCCTGCTGCCGCTGACGGGGCTGCACTTGGCGGTCGACGCCCTGTCGGGCCTGTTCATGGCCGTGGCGGGCGCCGTGGTCCTGGCGGTCTCCGTCTACGGGATCGGCTACGCCGCGGGGCGCGGCCCGCGGGGCACCGCTTCCCGCGGCGTGCAGACGTCCCTGCCGGTCTTCGCCCTGACCCTGGTCCTGGTCCCGGCGGCCGCGTCGGTGTCGTCGTTCCTGCTGCTGTGGGAGGGGATGGCGGTCACGTCGCTGGTCCTGGTCCTGGCCGAGCAGCGCGAGCGCGCGACCGTCCGTGAGGCGGGCGTGTGGTACGCGGTGATGACGCACGTCGGGCTCGTCCTGCTGCTGGCGGGGCTGGCGCTCTTCGCCGCGGGGGCGGGCGGCGAGACGTTCGCGCAGCTGCGCGCGGGGGCGGCCGGCATGTCGCCGGGCGCGCGCGGCGCGGTCTTCGTTCTGGTGGCCGCCGCGTTCGCGTCGAAGGCGGGCATGGTGCCCCTGCACCCGTGGCTGCCGCGCGCTCACCCGGAGGCGCCCAGCAACGTTTCGGCGCTGATGAGCACGGCGATGGTGAACCTGGGCGCGTACGGGATCATCCGCGTGAACTTCGAACTGCTGGGCGGCGGCCCGCGCTGGGGGTGGCTGCTGGTCCTCGCGACGGGCGCCCTCTCGGCCGTCTACGGGATCCTGCAGGCTGCCGTGGCCTCCGACCTCAAGCGCCTGCTCGCCTATTCGACGTCGGAGAACCTGGGCCTGGTCCTCATCGGGGTGGGCGCGGCGGGCCTGTTCGCCACGTCCGGCTACCCGGTCCCCGCCGCCCTCGCCCTGGCCGCGGCCCTGCTGCACGTCACCAACCACGCCGTCGTCAAGGCCTTGCTGTTCTGCGCGGCGGGCTCCGTCGTACGGGCGACGGGGCTGCGCGACCTCGACCGCATGGGCGGGCTGCGCGCCAGGATGCCGGCCACCGCGGGCTTCTTCGCGGTATCCTCCCTGGCCGCGGTGGCCCTCCCACCGGGCAACGGCTTCCTCAGCGAGTGGCTGCTGCTGCAGTCCCTCATCCACGGCATGGCCGTGCCCGGCGTGTCCACGGCCATCGTGCTGCCGCTGGCCGTCGCGGTCATCGCCCTGTCCGCGGGGCTGGCCGCCGCCGTGTTCGTCAAGGCCCTGGGCGTGGGCTTCTTCGCCCGGCCCCGCAGCGGAGGGGCCGCGGCGGCGCAGGAGAGCCCGCCGCTCATGCACGTGGGCATGGCCCTGCTCGCCATCGGCTGCACGGCCCTGGCCCTGGTCCCCGGCACGCTGGGCAGCAGCCTGTCGCGGGCCGTCGCCGCGGCCGGGCTCCGCGACGGCCGCCCCCTGGCGGGCGGCGGCCTGGAGCTGCGGCTGGACCGGGCCGCCGCCTCCCTGTCCCCGCTGTGGGTGGCCGCGGCCCTGCTCGCGGGCGTCGTCGCCGCGGCGGCCCTCATCCGCCTGACGGCCCGTCGCGGGCGCCGTACGAACGCGCGGCTGTGGGACTGCGGGGGCGGCGCGCCCACGCCGCGCATGTCGTACACCGCGACCTCCTTCGCCGAGCCCCTGCAGCGCGTCTTCGACGACGTCCTCGACCCCAAGCAGGACGTGAACGTCACCCCGGTGCGCGACTCCGCCTACCTCGTGGAACGCGTGCGCTTCCGGCGCCGCGTCCCCGACCGGATCGAACACCGCCTCTACCGCCCGGTCCTGGCCGCCGCCCTGGCCGTGGGCCGGGCCGCGCGCCGGCTGGCCCCCGGCAGCGTGCACCGCTACCTCGGCTACGGGTTCTTCGGTCTCGTCGCTCTCCTGCTGGCCCTGGCGGTCGGCTGGTGAGCGCCACCTCGCACGGGGAGACGCCGTGAACGCCACCATGACCGCCACCGGCACGGCCGCGGTGACCGCCCAGGTCGCCCTGGTCGTCGCCGGTGCACCCCTGCTCGCCGGGCTGATGCGGCAGGTACGGGCGCTGATGGAGGGGCGGGCGGGTCCCGGCGTCACCCAGCCCTGGCGCGACCTGCGCAAGCTGCTGCGCAAGGAGGCCGTCACGCCCGCGGGCACCGGCCCGGCCTTCCGCACGGCGCCCCTGCTGCTGGTCGCCACCACGGCCGTCGTCGCCGCGCTCGTCCCGCTGGCCTCGACCGTCACACCCGTCAGCGGCAGCGCCGACCTCATCCTCGTCGTGGCCCTGCTGGCCCTCGGCACGGTCACCCTGGCCCTCGCCGGCCTGGACACCGGCACCGCCTTCGGCGGCATGGGCGCCTCCCGCGAGATGACCGTGGCCGCCCTCGTCGAACCGACGATCCTGCTCTCGGTGTTCGCCCTGTCGATACCGACGGGGTCGACGAACCTTTCGGCCATCGTCTCCGGCGGCATCCACGACCCGGTCCGCCTCGCCTCACCGGCGGGCCTGCTCGCCACCGCGGCCCTGGCCGTCGCCGTCCTCGCCGAGACCGGCCGCCTCCCGGTGGACAACCCGGCCACCCACCTGGAACTGACGATGGTCCACGAGGCGACGGTGCTGGAGTACGCCGGACCCGACCTCGCCCTGGTCGAACTCGGCTCCCAGATGCGGCTGACCGTCCTGCTGGGCCTGCTCGCCTCGCTGTCCGCCCCCTGGGGCATCGCCACGACCGCCTCCCCGGCGGCCCTCGTCCTCGCCCTCGTCCTGCTCGTGCTGAAGGTCGCCCTGCTGGGCGCGGCACTCGCCGCGGCCGAGGTGTTCTGGGCCAAGCTGCGGCTCTTCCGCGTGCCCGAGCTGCTGGCCGGATCCTTCCTGCTGGCGCTCCTTGCGGTGACCGCCTCGTACTTCCTCACAGGAGAGTGAGGGACACATGTCCGACAGCGTCTACACCCAGCTGCTCGACCTGGCGTGCGGCGCGTTCCTGCTCGCGGCCGTCGTCGTCCTGTGGCTGCGGCAACTGTCCTCGATCGTCCGCGTCTTCGCCCTCCAGGGCGTGGCCCTGGCCGCCGTCGCCGCCCTGCTGGGCCTGCACGAGGGCCGCCCCGGCCTGCTCGCCGTCGCCGCCGGGATCGGGCTGCTGCGGGCCGGCGTCCTGCCCCGCCTGATGCTCCGCGCGCTGACCGCCGGCACGCGCCCGCGCCCCTACCCCCACTACCAGGAGGACGTCAGTGAGACGCGCGAGACGCGGCCCCTGGTCAGCGTCGCCGCCTCCCTGCTGAGCGCGGCCCTGCTCACCCTCCTCGCCTACGCCGTGTCCCGGCCGCTGGTCGAACTCCACCCGACGCCGGCGACGCGCGCCCTGCCCGTCGGGCTTGCCGTCGTCCTCATCGGCTTCTTCACCCTGGTCACCCGCCGCCGTGCACTGGCCCAGGTGGTCGGCTTCCTGCTGCTGGACAACGGCATCACCATCACCGCCTTCCTCGCCGCCTCCGGAGTCCCCCTGATCGTCGAACTCGGCGTGTCCTTCGACGTCCTCCTCGCCGTTCTCGTCCTGCAGATCCTCACCACCCGGATGCGGGCCGCCTTCGGCGGCACCGGCATCGACGACCTGCGGGAGCTACGCGACTGATGACGCACGCCACCACCGCCCTGCTGCTGACCGCCCCCATCGCGGTCCCGCTCGCCACCTCCGCCGCGTACGCCGCCTCCGGCCTGCGCGGCGCGAAGGCGCGCGCCGGGGTCGCCGCCCTCGCGCACCGGACGCCGCGTCAGCGCGGCGCCGCGGCGCCGGTGGCCACCCTCGTCCTCCGGCCGGGCGGCCCCGCCCACCGCGGCGCGGAGGACTCCGCCCACCTGCCCCCGGCGACCGCCGCGCCATCCGGGCCGGGCCGCCCGGCGGCACCTCCTGGCCCGGACGGGACCATCCGCCCGAAGCCGGGGCCGTCCGCCTGGCCGGGTACGGCACCGTCCCTGCCGGACGGCCCGGCCCGCCCCGGGCCGGGGTCCGCTGCGTCCGCATGGCGGAGTACGGGACCCGCCCTGCCTGCGGGCCCGGGCGCCGGCCCGGACGGGGCCACCGGATCCGCCTGGCCGGATGCAGGACCCGTCCTGCCCCCGGGCCTCGGCCCGGACGGTCCGGCCCGCTCCGGTGCGGGGCCCGCAGCGTCCACTTGGCCGGGTACGGGACCGGCCGTGCCTCCGACGCGGCCCGGAGCCGGCGGGGAGCGGGCCGCTCGCCGCGGCTCAGAGACCGCCGCGTCCGAGCGTCGCGCTACGGGGTCCGCCGCGCCGCCGCGGACCGGTGCGGGACGTGCCGGGGCCCCCGTGCCGCCGCGGTCCTGTGGTGCGCCCCGCGACGGGCGCGCCGGTGCCGTGCCGAGGCCGCTCACCGGGCGGCTGGGGCTCGTCTCGCCGGTCGCGATCCTCACCTGCGGAGCCGTCCTCGCCTGTACGGTCCCCGACGACGGTCCCGTCACCGCGTACGGGCGGCTGCTGCGCGCCGACGCGCTGACCGTATGGATGCTGCTCACCGTCGGCGCGGTCGCCTGCATCGCGTGTGCCGCCAACCCCGCCCACCTCGCCCACGAGCGCACCGACCTGCCCGCCGCCCGCCGCTACCACCTGCTGATCCACGCCTTCCTCGCCGCCATGAGCGCCGCCGTCCTCGCCGCCAACCTCGGGGTCCTGTGGGTGGCCATCGAGGCCACCACCATCGTCACCGCCTTCCTCGTCGGCCACCGGCGCACCCGCGCGTCGGTCGAAGCCGCCTGGAAGTACGTGGTGATCTGCTCGGCCGGCATCGCCCTGGCCTTCCTCGGCACCGTGCTCGTCTACTACGCGGCCCGCCAGGCCGGCATCCCCGAGGCGTACGCCCTGGACTGGCGGACCCTCGCCGCCCGCGCGGACCGCCTCGACCCGTCCGTCATGCGCCTGGCCACCGGCCTCGTCGTCCTCGGCTTCGGTGCGAAGGCGGGCCTGGCGCCGCTGCACGCCTGGCTGCCCGACGCCCACGGCCAGGCCCCCGCGCCCGTCTCCGCCCTGATGTCCGGCGTCCTGCTCTCCGTGGCCTTCGCGGGGCTCCTGCGCTACAAGGTCATCGCGGACGCGGCCCTCGGCGCCGGCTTCACCCGCGCCCTGCTCGCGGGCGCCGCTCTGGTCACCCTCGCGCTCGCGGCGGCCCTCCTGCTGGCCCAGCGCGACTGCAAGCGCATGCTGGCCTACTCCAGCATGGAGCACATGAGCCTGATCGCCCTCGGCACCGCCGTGGGCAGCCCGCTCGCCGTCTCGGCGGTCCTGCTGCACATGACCGGCCACGGGCTCGCCAAGTCCGTGGCGTTCTGCGCCTCCGGCCACATCGCGCGGCTGTGCGGAACCACGAGGATCGACAAGCTCCGCGGGCTGCTGGCGCACTCGCCCTGCCTGGGCACGGCCTTCGCCGCGGCCGTGGTCGCCCTGCTCGGGTTCCCGCCGTTCGGCCTGTTCGCCTCCGAACTGGGCATCGTCCGGGCCGGTTTCCTCTCCGGGCCCCGCTGGGCCGTCGCCGCGGCGCTCGTCCTGACGCTCGTCGCCTTCGCCGCCCTGGCCGCCCGCACCTCCCGCATGCTCCTGGGCCCGCCGCCGGGCGAGGACGCCGAGGGGGAGCCCGTACCGCTCGGCGCCGACGCCGCGGCACCCCTGGTCGCCGGGCTGGCGGCCTGCGCGGCCCTCGGCGTCACCACCGGCCCCCTCACCGCCCTGCTGACCGAGGCCGGCGAGATCATCGGAGGCCACTGACCATGCAACCGGGCACCGCACACCGCACCGTCACCGACATCGGCCCGGCCGAACTGCCCGGCAGAGCCGCCGACCTGCTCGGCGGCGGCCACCGCCTCGCCCTCGTCGCCGCCCACCACGACAGCGCCGACGAACCGGGCGGCCGGGCCGTGCGCGTGGTCTACCTCTTCGTGGCCGGCCCGCCCGACACCCGCACCGAGCTGCACGTCCGCCTCGACCCCAAGGCCCCCGAACTCCCCACCCTGGCCCACCTCTCCTTCCCCGCCGGCCGCTTCGAGCGCGAGATGCACGACCTGCACGGCATCGTGCCGCTGGACCACCCGCTGCCGCACCGCCTCGTGCGCCACTTCCACTGGCCGCGCGGCTGGTACCCGATGCACCCCGACGCCGGGCCGCCCCCGCCCTTCGCCGAACCCGAGGGCCCCTACCCCTTCGTGGAGGTCGAGGGCGAAGGCGTCTACGAGATCCCCGTCGGCCCCGTCCACGCCGGCATCATCGAACCCGGCCACTTCCGCTTCTCCGTCGTCGGCGAGACGATCATCAAGCTCAAGGCCCGCCTGTGGTTCGTCCACAAAGGCATCGAGAAGCTCTTCGAGGGCCGCACCCCCGAGCAGGGCGTGCCGCTCGCCGAGCGCATCAGCGGCGACACCGCCGTCGGCCACGCCCTCGCCTACTGCCTCGCCGTGGAGGAGGCCACCGGCGCACACGTCCCCGTGGACGCCCGCCGCGCCCGCGCGCTCCTCCTCGAACTCGAACGCCTCCACAACCACGTCGCCGACCTCGGGGCCCTGTGCAACGACGTCGGCCACGGCATCCTGAGCGCCCGCGCCCAGCACGTCCGCGAGCGCCTGCTGCGCCTCAACCACGAGGTGACCGGGCACCGGTTGCTGCGCGGCGGGGTCGTGCCCGGCGGCTCCGTCCTGAACTCCGTGCCCGGTCCGGCCCGGCTCGCGGAACTGGGCCGGGAGATCCGCGACATCGTCGACCTCGCCCTCGGCCACAGCACGGTGCGCGACCGCTTCACCGGCACCGCACGCCTCGGCGCCGCCGCGGCCCGCGACCTCGGCTGCCTCGGCTACGTCGCCCGGGCCAGCGGCCTGTCCGCCGACGCCCGCGTGGGCCACCCCTTCCACGACCACACGGGGGCGTTCACCGTCCCCGTCCACACCGCCGGCGACGTCCTGGCCCGCTTTCTCGTACGGGCCGAGGAGATCGAGTCCTCCCTCGCCCTGGCCGAGCGGCTCGTGGCCGGCCTGACGGCGGGGCGGACGACCGGGACCTCGCTGGCCTGGCCGCCGCTGTACGCCCGCAGCACCCGCCGGGCCGGCGTCGGCATCGTGGAGGGCTGGCGCGGCACGATCGCCACCCGGGTCGAACTCGGGGCCGCGGACGCGCTCACCCGCGTCAAGACCGTCGACCCGTCCTTCTTCAACTGGCCCGCCCTGCCCGTGGCGCTGGCGGACACGATCGTCCCCGACTTCCCCCTGGCCAACAAGAGCTTCAACCTCTCGTACGCGGGGAACGACCTCTAGCCTTCGGACCCTTGGCTCTTCGGCTCTTCCGGGGCCTTGGCCTTCGGACTTCGGCTCCTCAGCCGGTGTCCACGCCGTGCGCGCGGGCCAGCCGCAGGGCGTCCTCCAGCTCGTCGGCCGCCACGGCGATCTCGTAGAAGTCCCCGGTCGCCTCGGCCTCCGCGAGGGCCGCCCGGGCCTGCTGTACGCGCTGCTGCATGGCCTCGGCGAATTCGCTCACGGCGGCCCCCGGCGCAATGGGCATGAACAGGAGATCCCTTGAAGTCTAGAGCCGATCGGCCCCGGCTGCGCCCCGCGGAACGGCCCCGAGTTCGCCGGTCGTACGTCCCCGGTCCCACCTGGCCGGGGCTCGGGGCCGATTGACGCCCGCCGGGGTCCGCGGCCGATGATTCTCCACGTCAGCTCGTTGTGTGCCGTAGCGCTGGGAGGCCCGCCGCGCATGTGGGGCAAATGGATCGGCTGCAGCGTCCCACCGGACGCGCGGGGGCGGTTCTCCGCCGCCCAAGGCGCCTGGTCGGTCATCCGCGACCAGCCCGGGCTGGTCGGACAGGTGGGGGGCTGGGACCCCGCCACCGGCCGCGCTCACGTCCTGGGCCTGTGGGCCGGTCCGGCTGCCTACGGGAGGTTCATGCGCGAGCGGCACGACGCGGTGGTCGCCGGCAACCGGCAGGCGGACGGCTTCACGGCGATCGAGACGGCCGACGGGGAGGTCGTCCAAGAGATGGCCGGCGACACGACCCGCGGCGTGCACGGGCTGCCCGGTGCCCTGGAGAGCGCCGCCCTGCTGCGGGTCGCCGACTGCCTGCTGCTGCCCGGCCGCGAGGAGCACTTCCTGGAGGTGCAGCGCCGGGTGTGGGCCCCGGGCATGGCGGCGGCGGGCGGCATGCTCGCCGGCTGCGTCACCCGGCTCGGCCCGCACCGGTACCTGGTCACCACCCTGTGGTCCGGGCAGGCCGCCCACGAGCACTACGTCACCCGGCACCTGCCGTCCCTGCACGCCCGGGCCTCCGTCGGCGACGACGTCCGATCGGTCACCGGCCACCTGCTGCCCCTGGAGCAGGCCTGGCGCGTCCTGCCCACGGCGTGACCCGCTCCGATACCCGTTTTGCCGCCGCCCGAACGATGGGTAGTGTGCTGGCCAATGCTCGTGCGTAGCGCAGCGGCGGACGCGCCGACCTTGCAAGGTCGGAGGACGCCGGTTCGAATCCGGCCGTACGAGCAGGCTCAAGACGTGAACGAGACGGGGCCGTGGGGCCCCGTGACGGGGTGGGGACAGCGCGGACGTGAGCGGCAACACCGGCACGGCCGGAACCACCGGCATGGGTGACCTCACCGACGAGGAGCTCGCGGCCTTCGACCGCACCGTCGGCCTGCTGAGGCAACTGCCCCTCGACGACCCGGTGCGGCTGCGTGCCGAGCAGGTCGCCTCGTCCTTCGTGCGCGACGGCCGGCACCGCCGCCGCAAGGCCAGGCGCGAGGAACAGACCGAGGCGGACGCCCGCGTGGCAGCCGCCACCGCGACGGGCGCCCTCGCCCGCCGCGAGGACGCACCCCTGCACGCTCCCGGCACGGCGGGCACGTACAGCCGGCCGCGCCGCTGCTACGTCTGCAAGACCCCCTACCAGCAGGCCGACGCCTTCTACCACCTGCTCTGTCCCGCCTGCGCCGCCGACAACACCGAGCGGCGCGGCCTGCGCACCGACCTGACGGGCCGCCGGGTCCTGCTCACCGGCGGCCGGGTCAAGATCGGCTTCCAGCTCGCCCTGATGATGCTGCGCGACGGCGCGGAACTGCTGGTCACCAGCCGCTTCCCGCACGACACCGTCCGCCGCTTCCACGCGGCCGAGGGCAGCGAGGCGTGGCGCGACCGGCTCACCGTGATCGGCATCGACCTGCGCGACCCGCGCCAGGTGCTCGGCCTGTGCGCACGGCTGAGGGACGAGGGCCGGCCGCTGGACATCCTCGTCAACAACGCCGCGCAGACGATCCGCCGCCCGCCCGAGGCGTACGCGCCGCTGGCGGCGGGGGAGTCGCGGCCGCTGCCCGCCGGCGGCACCGCGGCGACGCAGCTGTGGCGGGCGCCCGGCTTCCGGACGCCGTACGCGCTGGAGGGCGCCGGCGACGGCGCGGGCGCGTCGGCGGCGATCGGTCTCGTCCTGCCGGCCGCCGCGGAGGTCGACGAGGCCGGGCTGGTGCCGGACCGGGCCGAGGCCAACTCCTGGTCCGTGCGCATCGGCGAGCTGGACCCGGCCGAGCTGCTGGAGACCCAGCTGGTCAACGCCCTCGCACCCACGCTCCTGTGCGACCGGCTGCTGCCGCTCCTGCTCGCCTCGCCCCACCCCCGGCGCTACGTGGTCAACGTGACCGCGGTCGAGGGCCGCTTCGCCGTCCGCAACAAGACCGCGGCCCACCCGCACACCAACATGGCCAAGGCCGCCCTGAACATGCTCACCCGCACCAGCGGCCGGGAACTGGCCGCCCGCGGCGTCCACATGTGCAGCGTCGACACCGGCTGGGTCACGGACGAGAACCCGGCGCCGAAGAAGGAGTGGATGGCCGCGCACGGCTTCCGCACCCCGCTGGACGTCGTGGACGGTGCGGCCCGGGTCTACGACCCGATCGTGCGCGGCGAGGCGGGAGACCCCCTCTCGGGCGTCCACCTCAAGGACTACCGGGTCGCCGACTGGTGACCGGGCGGCCCTGCGGAAGCGGGGCCGAGGGCCGGGGGCGCGGGACCCGGGGCGCGGGACCCGGGGCGCGTGGATCCGAGGCGTCTGGACCGGGGGCGCGGCGTGCGTCAGGCCGCGCCCTCGACGCCCCAGCCCGGCACCTGGAAGCGCGCGGTGATGGCCGAGCTGTCGACCTCCTCGCCGCAGCACCGGCAGACGACGGCCGGGTCGAGATCGGCGCCGCAGGAGTGCTCGAAGACGGTCGGCGGCACGTCCGCCAGGTGACGGTCGCCCCAGCTCATCAGCATGATGAGGACCGGCCGCAGATCGTGGCCGGCCTCCGTGGGGCAGTATTCGAAGCGCGCGGGCCGTTCGCTGTAGGGAACCTTTTCCAGCACCCCCGCCTCCACCAGGCGGCGCAGCCGGGAGGCCAGGATGTCGCGCGGGGCCCCGGTGTTGCGGGCGATCGCGTCGAAGCGCCGGACTCCGAAGAAGACCTCGCGCAGCACCAGCAGGGAGTACTTCTCTCCGACCACAGCGAGCGCGTCGGCGATCGAACAGGGGCGCGGCTTCGTCATGCGCTCCATCGTAGAGCAGCAAGATTTGCTTCCCCAACCCTTTGCGGAGACGTGCATCCGCTTTCCCAACCGACCCGGCGGCCTCAGGAGTGTGCCGCCACCGGCGCGCGGTCAGCGCGGGCCGCGCGGCCCGGGCGGGCCCGGTAGCCGGGGCGGCAGTTCGCACAGGGCGATGCCGGGCTCCGCCAGGCTGCCGAGCACGAGGGTGCCCCGGTGCTCGTACACGCTCGTGACCATGCGGTAGCCGGCGCCGCGCCGCCCCAGGTCGTGGGCGACCCGGCCGTCCGGGCCGATCCCCATCACGCGGGCGACCCGGCGCGGGGGCGGGCGCAGGCGGACCGCCGCGGCCGCCGCCCCGCGCCGCAATGCCGCGGGCGCACGGTGGAGCACGTCAAGGGCCGCCTCCCGCGGCGCGGCCAGGGCGGTCCAGAAGGTGCCGTCGGCGCTGCGGGAGAGGTTGTCGGGAAACCCCGGCAGGTCCTCGATCAACGTGTCGCTCAGCCCTGCCCGGGGGCCGGTGAGCCACAGCCGGACGAGGCGGTACGCGCCGGTCTCGGCCACGACGGCGAAGGACTCGTCGGCCGCCAGGGCGACGCCGTTGGCGAACTGCAGGCCGTCGAGGAGCACTTCGGGGGCGCCGCCCGGCCGCAGCCGCAGCAGCCGGCCGGTGCCGGAGTGCTCCACGATGTCGGCCCGCCAGTCGCGCAGCCCGTACCGGCGGCTGGAGGCCGTGAAGTAGACGGTGCCGTCCGCGGCGGCGGCCGCGTTGCTGCAGAAGCGCAGCGGTTCGCCGGCCACCGAGTCCGCCAGGACCTCGACGCCGCCTCCGGCCCCGGGGGCGACGCGCAGCAGCCCCCGTTCCGCGTCGCAGACGAGCAGCCGTCCGTCGGCGAGCACCTCCAGGCCGAGCGGGCGGCCGCCGGTGTCCGCCAGCTCCTCCACCCGGGCGCCGCCGCGCGGGCCGGGGAGGGTGATCCGCCGGATCCGGCCGTCGCCCGTGCCGGTCAGCACCCGCCCGGCGCCGTCGACGACGACGTCCTCCGGCCCCGGGCCCCCGACGCGGAGCATGCGCAGCGGCGGCAGCGGCCGGGGCGGTGCGGTGAGGACGGCAGCGGACGGCCGCCTCATGAGGCGGCCGCCGGGCGCCGGGCGCGCAGGCAGCGGGACAGCTCCTCGGCGTACGGAAGGATGACGCCGGCGCCGATCACCACGCCGAGCCCCGCGAGGTACTTCACGGGCAGCGGCCGCTCCTTGGGCAGCAGGAGCCAGTCGCCGCGGCCTCGCCCGCCGCGCAGCGTCGCACGGACCTCATCGGCGTGCAGGCACGCGGTGAACGCCATCGCCGACAGCGGCAGCACCTCCAGGAAGCTGTGGATGTGCTGCTCCACGGGGCGCACCTCCCGCTCCTTCGTGGCCAGGCTCACGTCGTACAGGGCCGTGGCGCCGTGAGCGAGTGCCGCTCCGCCCATCACGGAGAGGACGAGCGGGTTGATCCTCGCCAGCAGCCCCATCGCGACGGGCACGCCGGCTTCGGTCATCATCAGCGCGTGGACGGCGGACTCCTTCACCCCACTGGTGTGTTCGATGCGCGTCTTCTTGTGCATCCACCAGTCGGCGACCGCCGGCACCACCCACAGGGGGAGCACCCCGTAGAGCAGGAAGCGCCGGTTGGTGTCCTCGACGGCGGTGGACCGGAAGGGGACGGAGAGGTCGCGCCCGCGGCGCCAGTGCTGCCAGGAGCGGACGAGAGTCTTGCCGGAGAAAGCCATGGAGCCTCCGGGGGAGTGGGGCGGACGGTACCGGACTGCATCTTCCGTACACGTGTACCCCTTCCTCCTCCCTCATGCAGCCGGAACGCGGATCCGCCCCGGGCGGTACGCAGGGCACGCCGCCATCAGACGTCCCCCGGGACGCCTGCGGCGCGCCGCGTAGTCCTCAGGTGCCCACGTCCTGCGTCATCCCCAGGTGCGGGCCCCGCCGTCGCGCCCCCTCCGCGGCCAGTTCCACGACGCCCGTCGCCGTCTCCAGCAGCGCCGGCCGGTGCGTGACCATGACCACCGTCCGGTGCGCGACCAGCCGTCCCAGGGCGGCCACCACCAGCCGCTCCGCCCGGGCGTCGAGTCCCGACGTCGGCTCGTCCAGCAGCACGATCGGCGCGTCGGCGAGCAGGGCGCGGGCGATGCCCACCCGCTGGCGCTGCCCGCCCGACAGACCGGCGCCGCAGTCGCCGAGACGCGTGTCGAGCCCGTCGGGGAAGTCGTCGGTGAACGCCGTGACCAGCGCCGCCTCGGCGGCCGCGCGCACCTCGCGCGGAGCCGCGTCCGGCCGCGAGTAGCGGATGTTGTCGGCGACGGTCCCCGCGAACAGGAACGTCTCCTGGAGCACGGCCGTGACCTGCCGGCGCAGCCACTCCTCCGGCAGGTCGCCCGTCGCCGTCCCGTCGATGCGCACCGTGCCGCGCGTGGGCCGGTACAGGCCCGCGACCAGCGCGAGCGCGGTCGATTTGCCCGCGCCGTTGGGACCGGTCAGCGCGATCCGCTCGCCGGCGCCGATGCTGAGGTCGAGGCGGTGCAGCGCGGGGCGGTCCCCGTAGCGCATCGACACCCCCTCGAAGTCGATGCGGCCGCGTGCGCGGGCGGGCAGGCCCGCGGGGCCGGCGCGCGCCGGCCGCCGCAGCGGGCACGGCTCCCGCAGGATCTCGGCGATGCGCCCGGCCGACGCCCGGCCCTGCGCGAACGTCCCGGAGAGCTTGGACAGCGCCCGCAGCGGAGCCACCATCCCCGTCAGGTAGCTGAGCGCGACCACGAGATGGCCGGTGCTCCACCACCCGCGCAGCACCCCCACGCCGCCCACCCACAGCAGCGCCGCCGTGCCGACCGCCGTCGCCGACTCCAGCAGCGGTGCCCGGCGGGCCTGGACGTCCGCGGCCTCCAGTCCGGCGCTGAGCAGCCCGCGGCTGCGCGCCGCGAACTCCCGGTCGTGCGCCTGGTGGCGGCCGAAGGCGTGTACCGTCCGGATGCCCTGCAGCGCCTCGGTGACCAGCCCGGTCAGCTCGCCCTCGGCCTCTCTGCGCCGCCGGGCCACGCGCTGCCCGCGGCGGCGGTTGCGGACGCCGAGGAGCAGGACGAGAGGGACGGCCGCCACGCCGATCACGCCGAAGCGCCAGTCCAGCAGGAGCAGGGCGGCCGCGTAGCCCGTCACCGACAGGACGCCGGGGAAGAGCACCGAACAGAACGCGACGAGGCTGTCCTTGATGTTCCCGCAGTCGGTGATCACCCGGCTCGTGGACTCGCCCACGGTCTGCCGGTCGTGGTAGCTCAGCGGCAGGCGCTGCAGGTGGGCGAACGTCTCGCAGCGGATCGCCACGCTCATCCGCTCGCCCACGCCGTTCATCGTCCGGTCGCCCGCGTAGTCGAACGCCGCGGACACCAGGGCCACCAGCACCACGAGCCCGGCCGCCGTGGTGAGCATCGCCGTCCCGTCCCGCCCGAAGACGTCGAGCACGGACGTGAGGGGGTTGTCGGAGCCGTCCATGCCCAGCACGCGGTCCACGACGGCGGCGACCGGCCACGGCGTCACCAGGTCGGCGGCCGTCTCGCACAGCCGCATGCCGACGCCGAGGGCGAGCAGGCGCCGGTGGGGGGTGCCGAACCCGCGGAAGAACCACAGCACGTGCCCGTTCGCCGAGGACGGGTCCTTCATCAGCGCTCCCAGCGGACGGCGTCAGCCGCCCCATGGTCGCCGCAGCCCGCCGTGGCGGGCAATCCGGCGCGCTGCCGGGCGGTGAAGTGACCGCGGAATGCGTACGCGCGGGGGCCGTCCCCCGCTTGCGCCGTTCCGTCCTCCGCCGCGGAGCGGGTCCACTAACGTCGGCCGGGTGCGCATTCGCCTGTACGTCGCAGCGTTCGTGGCCGCCCTCGCCCTGACGGCCTGCAGCGGTTCGGAGGGCCCCGAGCCGCCCGGGCCGTCGGGCGGCCGGTCCGCCGCGCGGGCCGACGGCGCGCAGCTGCTCTACCGCGGCGAGGGGCGCACGAGCGCGCAGAACCCCGCCTTCTCCCCGGACGGCGGGTCCGTGCTCTTCACGCTCTTCGAAGGCGGGTACAACGAGGGCGCCGCGGCCCTGCGCGTGCTCTCCCTGCGCGGCGGGGAACCGCATGGCCACCCCGG